>JAYVWD010000580.1:0-3057 GCA_043786345.1 Pseudomonadota bacterium | reverse complement strand
ACTCGACCAATCCATGCGCAATGTCGCGCGTTGAAATGGTTAACTCGCCTTGGTCCTTCATCGCCTGAACGGCGTTTTCGACGATATTAACCAAGACCCTTAGGACTCGAATCTTGTCGACTTGAACGCCATAGGACGCCCTCAAGTCATATTTCAAGACGATGCCAACATCGCGTCGCGCCGCAAAACTTTGCCTCAACGCATCAAATATCAATGCATCGCAAGCCGAAGCCTCCAACGCCAACGGCGCATTCGAACTAACCTCCAACACCTCACGAATCATCCCATCAACCATCGTTATCGCCCGATCGATCTCCGGTACCAGCCGGCGCGTCAGATCCGTGATTCGCAACGGATCCCCTGCAGATTCCAGCATGCGTAGACCCATCCTCAACAGCGAAAATGGTTTTCTGACGTCATGAGCGAGCATCTGGGTCATATGAGCGGTAGTCGCGACCATTCGCGCCTCGGCGACCGCGGCGACCTGTTGGCTGATGATTTTCTGGCGATTCGCAAGTTCGGACTCGAGCTCGCAAGCCTTGAGATAATACTTCGACCGGAGCTGCCGGATGATCAAAAAGCTTCCGCCTGCAATGACGACGAACGTCATCAACAACGAGCTATAGAAGGTTGAAATGGCCGCAAGTCCACGCGGATCCAAAAGCCAGATCTCGAAACTATATGCGCTTAATATCATGGCGCAAAATAGCAGAAAAACCCCCGGTGACAAGGGCATGACGATTAGTCCGACCAGTATCTGGGTGTGGCCGAAGACATAGGGCGACTGCGACACGCCGCTGTCGGCAATGAAATAGGTTTGGCAGGCAATGAGATACGTCGCCAATGACAGCGCTGGAAACGACGGCCAACGCTCGAACCACTTAGACCGCGTAAACCAGATGGCAAACAAGCCGACCGGCAATATAAGAAATCGCAGTACCGCCCAACTCAACTTGAATTCCTGAATCAGCGGATCAAAAAAGATCAGACCCAACACCACCGGCAGCGCCACGAACCGGGTGACATTGATCGACGTCCGCCGCAGATCCTCCCGCGCCAGCTCTTCGGCACGCTCCCGAAACGCCGTCGGAACCGCGGCCAAACTCGTCAGCCGCGCCCAGAGCTCAGTCATTCCCAATTTCAACCGCAAACGTCGGCGCCCTCATTTCTTCCGTTCCCGGCGTCACCGCGTCGTCCCGCGTCACCGTATTCTTCCACTGCACCTTCAGCTTGAGCCGCACGGCCGTCGCCTTCTCCACGGTGAGGGTTTGAAGAAGGTCGGCGTCGGTGCGAGTCAAAGTCGTCGCCATCGCGGGGTTGTACTTGCCGGCGCCGGTGACGTCGGGCGCGAAGGTGACGCGGAGGCCGGCGAAGGCCGTGCCGACATAGTCGTGGAGGGATGCCTCCTCGATAATCTGGGCGCGGCTGATGATCTTGAGCTCCTTGGGCTCGGTCTCCTTCATCACGCTCGTCGCCGTGCCGTCGGCGTTGAGGAGCGCGACGCCGGTCAGCATGTAAGTCTGGGACCGGGGCTCGACGTTCCCCGTCGCGTCGGCCGGCGCCTCGAAGACGCCGTACATCACGACGGTGAGAGTTTCGTCGAGCTTGAGCGAGGTCTGGCCGCACCCGGCCAAAACCAGGGCGCCGACCCAAAGAGCAAGGATCGTTGATGAACGCGGCATTGTTTTCCGAACACCCAAGCTCGTGCACCCTGCATGCGGGCCGCCGTCGCCGCCCTTACCCCATGGGAATCCCCGTCCCTCCCCCATCGGAAGAATCGGAAATTTTGTTATGCCCGCCGGCCCCGGGGTACAATTACAGACGTAACTTCCAGCGCTTATTGCTCCTACACAAAAGACCCAAGGGGGCTGACGCATGCACCGTCGGTACGCCGTGTCTCTGCCGGCATTCGCTGTTTTGATCCTCCTTCTCACGCTCGCCGCGGCCCGCTGCGGCAGCGATAAAAAAGATGACGACTCGGCCAAGAAACCCGCCGCCGTCCCCGCCACGGCGGGCTCGACCACGGACACCGCGCCCGCCGAATGGGACGGCGCGCAGGATTGGAGCGCATCGGAGTGGGAGGTGATCGAAGAATGAAAAATCGCACGAACCTTACCCCCCTGGTCGCCGTGGCGGCGGCCGCGATGCTCCTCCCCCTCGCCGCCTGCCGCAAGGACGGGCCGAACGGCAGCTGGGTCGACCCGCGCCTCGGCGAGCACATGCAGATTCACCTGGGGGACGACGCCCGCTACAGCCTCGGCGCCGACGCCCACCCGCTCGAGTCCCTCGGCAAGGGCGTAGCGATCTGGCGCGGCGTCAACGCCGAACTCGCGATCGACTCCGAGGCGAGCATCCCGCAGCTCAAGAGCCTCCTTGGCCGCTACGCCCCCGTGATCGTCACGTTCGGGCCAGGCTCGCTCCTCTCGCAGCAGCTCGCCGAAGACTCGCTCACCCTCGCCTACAACCCCGGCTCCAAGGACGTCACCGGCTTCGCCCTGGTCGCCGTTCCGGACAATCTGGTGCTCGAAGGCCTCGCCATGGCCGCACACGTGTCGAACAACCACTCCTGCGGCAACGTCCAGCTCCTCGACATCAACTTCCCGCTGCGCGCCGTGAGCACCCTTACGCCGCCCGTTTACGACGAGACGGTGAAGCTCGAGGCCGCCGCTCCCCTCCTCGCGCTGCCCGACGCCGCGCACATCGAGGCAACGATCAAGGTCCTCGAGGCCATGGGCACCCGCTATCACGAGAGCGAGGTCGGCCTCACGGTCCCGGCCAAGGTCAAGGAGCTTATGATGGCCGCCGGCGCCGCGAAGATCGCGGGCGGCACCTTTGCCGAGGTCGACCATGCGACGCCCGACGCGGTCATCCAGACGAAGCAGAAGTCTTTGATCTTCACGATCCCGGGTTCCGACGACAACGAGCAGACGATCGTCGTCGGCGCCCACCTCGACAGCATCAACTCCCGCGAAGGCCGCACCGCCAACGCCCCGGGCAGCGACGACGACGCGAGCGGCATCGCGACCCTGGTCGAGATGGTCCGCGCGATCGCCGACA
>JAYVWD010000579.1:0-4801 GCA_043786345.1 Pseudomonadota bacterium | reverse complement strand
CGCCGTCGCCAAGCTCGCCGCGCTTTACCACCTCAAAGAGAAGGTCAAGGTCACCGTCGCGAGCTTCGACAACCAGCGCATCGCCGCCGCCGACCAGATGCGGATCTTCTGCAAGATCGTCGGCGTGCCCTTCCTCGCCTTGGGCGATGCCCATGACCTAAAAGCAAAATTGGAAGACCAGCGCTCCCCACCGGACCTCTTCCTGATCGACACCGCCGGCGTCAGCCCGAAGAGCGGCTCCGGCTTGGCCGCCGTCCAGGCGCTCAAGAGCTCCGGCCATCCGGTCGAGTTCCACCTCTGCCTCTCGGTCACCGAGAAAGAAGCGCAGCTCGACCAGGCGATCAAAGGCTTCGCGCCCTTGGGCCTCCAGAGCCTCCTGTTCACGAAGCTCGACGAAAGCTGGAGCTTCGGCGAGATCTACAACGTGTCCCGCCGCTGGTCCCTGCCCCTGTCCTTCTTCTCCATCGGCCCCGAGATTCCGCAGGACCTCGAGCGCGCGACCCGCGAGCGCATCATCGAACGCATCTTCGGCCTCTGATCCCACCTCGACGTTCCGTTCGCGAACTTGGGAGCCTTTTCCTTGTCCACTAAAGTAGTTGCGATCACGAGCGGCAAAGGCGGCGTCGGCAAAACCCTGACGACGGTCAATTTTGCCGTCGCCGCCCGAAAAATGGGCCTTTCCGTATTGATCCTCGACGGTGACTTCGGCCTCGCGAACGTGGACGTTGTGCTCGGTTTGCAGCCTCGATACAATATCCGTGATGTCCTCGACGGCCACGTTGCCCTGGTCGACATCATCTGCGAAGGCCCCTTAGGGATCGAGCTCATCGGCTCCGGCTCCGGCATCGCCAGCCTCTCCAGTCTAAGCCCCCTGCAGAAACGCCAAATAGGCGATCAACTCGGTCAGATCAAGGACCGTTACGACCTCCTCCTCATCGACACCGGGGCCGGCATCTCCGACTTGGTCCTGCACCTTAACGCCATCGCCCACCGCTCGGTCGTCGTCACGACGCCCGAACCCCATGCCCTGACCGACGCCTATGCCCTGATCAAAGTACTCGCGGAAGACCACAGGATAAAGAGCTTCGATTTGCTCGTGAATCAAGCCAGGAGCGAGGCCGAGGGCCTCAAGATTTCGGAACGGATCGCCGAAGTGGCCAAGCGGTTTCTCGACGTCCGGGTCAACTTCGCGGGGCATGTCCCGCTCGACGTGTCGGTGACCAAAGCAGTGATGCAGTGCCGTGCCGCCTCCGAGAACTCCTCGCTCACTCTGGCCGGCCAGGCCTGGACCCAGATCGCCCGCCGCCTCCTCTCACAGACTTCGGTTAAGGGTTCCAAGCCCGCCCATGGCAGCGGAACCGGTGACTTCTGGAACGACCTCCTCGGCGCCCGCGCCATCGGGTTTTGACGGCCCCCCTTTTCTCTTCCTGAAGGAGCCCAGTTTGAAAGGCCTCGTCAAACGGTACAAGCAGGATACGCAGGGCGTCGACGGGAAGCTCCGCGACCAGCTCATCATGGACTACGCGCCGCTCATCCGCTTCGTCGCCCAACGGATCGCCGCGCGCCTTCCGTCGAACATCGACATCGACGACCTGATCTCGGCCGGCGTGATCGGGCTCATGGACGCGATCGAGAAGTACGACCCGAGCCGCGACAACAAGTTCAAGACCTACGCGGAATTCCGGATCCGCGGCGCCATCCTCGACGAGCTCCGCTCGCAGGACTGGGTGCCGCGCTCGGTGCGCGACAAGGCCAAGAAGATCGAGCGCGCCTACCAGGAGCTCGAGCAGCGCTACGGCCGCGCCGTCAGCGACACCGAGATCTCCGAGTCGCTCGGCATGTCGCTCGACGGTTATTACGGCATGGTCGCCAAGGTCAAAGCCGTGACCATGCTGTCGATCGACGAGCTCGCCGGCCCGAACCAGCACGACCGGAAGTCGCTCCTCGAGTGCCTGGAGAATGTCGGCTCGAAGAACCCCTTTACCCAGCTCAAGTCGAAGGGCATCCGCCAGCTCCTGATGAAGAACATCGAGGAGCTCCCCGAGAAGCAGAAGCTCGTCCTCTCGCTCTACTACTACGAAGACTTGAACCTGAAAGAAATCGGCAAGATCCTCGACGTCACCGAGTCCCGCGTCAGCCAGCTCCACACCCAAGCCGTGAACAAGCTCCGTTCAAAGCTCAAGAACCTCCTCATCGACTGACAGGAGCCGCGCCCGTGGCACTCGGTAAACCGGACATGAAGATCCTGGTCGTGGACGACTTCCCGACCATGCGGCGCATCGTCAAGACGCTCCTCCGGCAGAACGGCTACAGTGTTTTCCTCGAGGCCGAAGACGGCGCGCTCGGCTACAAGACCCTCAAAGACAACCCGGACATCGAGTTCATCGTCTCCGACTGGAACATGCCGAACATGACGGGCATCGAATTCCTGAAGACGGTGCGCGCCGACCCCAAGTTCAAGCACCTCCCGTTCCTCATGGTCACGGCCGAAGCGGAAAAAGAGAACATCATCGAGGCGGTGAAGTCCGGCGTCAGCAACTACGTCGTGAAGCCCTTCACCGGCGTGACTTTGAAAGAAAAGATGGCGAAAGTTTTCGCCAATCTTGGTGTCAATACCACGAAGAAGGCGGGGTGAGGCCATGTCCGACAATCAGGTTCCGCAGCCCACACCGGAAAAAGTCGAGCTCAAGGACGACGACGAGAATTTCGACGAAGATCTGATCAAAAAATACCCGCGCTCCAACCGCAAAGTCGCGGTGGACGTGTCGCCCTATGGCCTGCTCAACGAGGACAAGATCGACTTGAAGGCCCAGACGCTCTTCATCAGCCCGCACGGCATCCAGTTCCAGGGCACGCGCGACTACGCCGAAGGCACGCTCCTCAAGATCCACGTCTCGCTGCCGGACTACTGGACGCGCAAGCAGAAGTTCGTCGACTACCGGCGCATCGACCAGCCCGGCACTTTCAAGATCCTCGCCAAGGTCGTCAAGACCGAGGACGTCGGTAAACGCGGCAAGAAGAAGCTCGTCCTCGTCCAGACCGTGAACATGGACGAGATCGACGAGCAAGTTCTCAAGAGCTACCTGCAGGACGGCTAATGACGACGTTTCTCCTCGCATCATTGATCCTCCTCGACTTCGGCCTGCTCGCCGCGGTGTTCTTCCTGAACCGCCGCCAGGAGGCCCAGGTCGAGCTCGTCGCCGAGCTCACCGAGGAGCGGCGCCTGCTGGCCGAGCTGCGCACCTCCGTCCAGGAGGAGCTCGAGGCGGCGCAGAGCCGCGCCCGCGAGATGCTGGACCGCGTGTCGCACATGGCGACCGAGACCGAGCACGAGGTGAAGGCGGGCGGCGAGAGCCTGGCCCGCGAGATGGAGAACGTCGCCGGCCAGCTCGCGACGCGCTTCGAGCAGCCGCTGAAAGAGCTGACGCGCAAGCAGGCCCACATCGAGACCCTGCTCAAGAGAGTCGAGCAGGAAAAGACCGTGATGCAGAAGCTGGTGCAGCGCGGCGAGAAGCTCGTGAAGTTCTTCGACGAGCGCGTCCCCTACGAGGACGTGCTCACCGAGATCGCCGACAAGAAGTACTCCGACGCCCGCTCGCTGCTCGCGCGCGGCAACGCGCCGGCCCAGATCGCCTTGGAGCTGGGCATGAGTGAGTCGGAAGTGCGCGTACTTGCTGGGCTTTCGATGCGCTGACCGTCAGCCGCCGAAAAAGGTGGCAACGAGCCCGTAGAGCTCCTTCGGCTTCTCCGCGAGGAGCAGGTGGCCCGCGTCCTGGATCTCGACGAGCTTCGCGCCGTCGATGAGGCGCGCCAGCTCGCGCGCGGCCGCGACGGGGATGATCGCGTCTTCCGTGCCGTGCACGACGAGGGTCGGACAGCGGATCTGGGACAGGCGGGCGCGGGCGTCGAAGCCTTGAACGGCGTCGCGCTGCAGCTCGCTGTTTTGCGCGAACGCGCCGGCCTCGACGTTCTTGGCGATCTGCTTCGCCATGCTCTTCACGAGGACCTCGTTCCGCCGGGCGAATTCGGCGGTGAAATATGGCGCGAGCTTGGCGGCGACCGCGCCTAAGTCGGTCGTCCAGGGCCGCTCATCGCGCTTAATGAGCGTCTGGCTGGCGGCCGTCGAGATGAGCGCGAGCGCCGACACAGACGCCGGCGCCGCCAGCGCGACGCCCTGCACGATGAAGCCGCCCATCGAGATTCCGGCCAGGCTCGCGGTTTCCGCGCCGACCGCGGCCATCAACGACCGCACGTCCGAGACGAGGTCGGCGAAGGCGAACGGCCGGCTCGTCGTCGTGAGACCGGCCCCGCGGTTGTCGAGCGCTGCGACGCGATACCCGCGCTCGACCAGAAACCGCCCGAACAGGCGGTAGTCATTGAGCGGGCGCGTGTGGCCGTTGACGAGGAGGGCCCACGGACCGGCCGCGGCCGCGTCGCCCCACACCTCGTAATGAATCACCGCACCGGGCCGCTCGAGCTCCGCCATGATACCTGTCCTCCACAGGAGGGCAGGCTACAAGGAATTCCGGGCGGGAGGAAGGTGAGCGCGAACGGCGCCGCGTCAGCTGACCTTGCGGGTGGAGTCCTGGCCGGGCGGCGGCGCCTTGTCGCGCTGCGCCTTCTCGTTGCGCGCGCGCTGGACCTCGTCGATCTTGTGATCGTGCTGCTTCTTTTTCTTGTCGCGGTCTTTTGGACTCTTGTCGCCCATGGCAGTGAACCTCCGTGAGGGCCGGCATTGGCCCCCATGTAATCCAGGATCGAGCGTCGCCGGGCAAAGCCTGAGCTTACGGCGTATCAGCCC
>JAYVWD010000578.1:0-1536 GCA_043786345.1 Pseudomonadota bacterium | reverse complement strand
CGCTCCGCCACGGCCTCGCGGTCGATGGCGAACGCGGCGCCGACCTCGAAGGCGATTTTGCAAGGAAACTGCGAGGCGTCGAACTGCCCGACCGGGCCGGCGACGCGGCGGCCGGCGCGGATGCCGCGCCAAGTCTCGTCCATGGTCAAACCGACCGGCGTGACCGCGCCCATGCCCGTGACGGCGACCCGCCGCCTTGTGGTCGTGCGTTTCATTTCTTCTCCGGGCCTTTTTGGGGAGATGAATGCCAAACTGATACCAGATTCAAGCGCGCCGCAAGCTCTCATTGACAACACCCGGCGACTTCATAGAAAAGCTAATGGATCATGACTCTTCTATGCTTGCTGTTCCGCCAGAGACGGGTAGGGTGAGTCCTAACTACCACCTCTTCAAAAAAATCCCTTGCGAAAAGAAGCGCTCATGAGCTCAAGCCTCGCCGTTGCCCTCGCACCTCCCGAGAAATCAACGCACCGCGTTCTGTGGATTTACGTCATCCCCTTCGCCGTGATCCATCTGTCGCTGCTGCTCGCCTTCGTCCCTCAGCTCTTCAGCTGGACGGGGCTCGTCCTCATCCCGCTCGGCAACTACGTCTTCTGCTCGATCGGCATCGGGCTCTGCTACCATCGGACGCTCACGCACCGCAGCCTCGTGCTCCCGAAGCGCCTCGAGCATTTTTTCGCCGTCCTCGGCGTGTGCTCCCTGCAGGACTCGCCCCTCCGCTGGGTGACGACGCACCGCATGCACCACCAGAGCTCCGACCAGCAGCCCGACCCGCACTCGCCGCTGGTGAATTTCTTTTGGGGCCACATGGGCTGGATGCTCGTCGACAACGACAGCTTGAACTCGACGGAAGCCTACATCAAGTATGTCCCGGACCTGCTCAGGGACCGGTTCTATAAGCGCCTGGAGCGCCGGCATCGTTGGCTGTGGATCTACGCGGCGCACACGGCGCTCTTCTTCCTCGCCGGCTTCGTGTTCGACTGGATCGCGACCGGCAGCGCGGCGCGCGGCGCGCAATTCGGCGCGAGCCTCGTGCTGTACGGCGTGCTATTCCGCACCATCTACTCCTGGCACGTCACTTGGGCGGTCAACTCCGCGGCGCATCGCTGGGGCTACCGCAGCTACGAGACGAACGACAACAGCCGCAACAATTGGTTGGTGGCCCTGGCGACCAACGGCGAAGGCTGGCACAACAACCACCACGCCGATCAACGCTGCGCCGCGCACGGCCTGCGGTGGTGGGAGGTGGACGTCACCTACCTCACGATCCGGGCGCTCGAGCGCCTCGGGCTCGCGCGCAGCGTGCGCTCGGCGTCGCGGGCCGGGCAAGAGGCCGAGGCCAGCGTCGTCAACGGGTGAGGCGGGGGCGGGCAGGGCGGCGGCGTTCTGATTGGCCGTCAGACAAGAAGGGCGAACAGGCTCAATTATGACGGGAAATTGAGGCGGAGATCGGAAATCGGGCCTTCGGTTTCGGTTTTTCGGGTCTCAGGTGGCGGGTGTCTGATGGCGGCCAGGGGCGAGGCGCCCCTGACCACC
>JAYVWD010000577.1:0-6199 GCA_043786345.1 Pseudomonadota bacterium | reverse complement strand
TTCCGCACCACGGTGATCACGTCGGCGCCGGAGCGCACGTAGGGGGCGCCGATGAATTGGAACGGCAGGCCGGTGCCGCGGCCCTCGGAGACGTTCGTCGCTTCGAACAGGACGGTCCCGGGATAGGTGTAGACGGGGTCGATCGTCGGCAGGTTGGGCGAGGTCAGCACCCAGGGCCGCCCGCCGTCGCGCCAGTAGGACCGGGGATCCCAGTGGCGGAGCGGGACCACCGTGAGGTCGGCCCCGATTTCGGCGTTGAAAAAGCGGGCGGCCTCGCCGGCCGTCAAGCCGTGCCGCATCGGCGTCGGGAACTGGCCGACGAAGGAGTGGGCGTCGTCGTCGAGGACGCGCCCTTCCAGGACCTCGCCCCCGAGCGGGTTGGGGCGGTCCAGGATCACGACGCGGCGCTTGTTGCGCTTGGCGGCCCGGAGGCAGCCGGCGATCGTGGATTTCCAGGTATATATGCGGCAGCCGACGATCTGGAGGTCGACGACGAGCGTGTCCAGCTTGGCCATCATGGCGTCGGTCGGCTCGCGCGTGTCGCTGTAGAGGCTGAAGAGCTCGAGCCCGGTGCCCGGGTGCACGTCGTGCCCCGTCTCGATCATGTTGTCCTGCACCGTCCCGAAAAAGCCGTGCTGCGGCCCGAACAACGCCGTGAGGCGCGGCCCCAGCAGCGTGGCCAGGACGTCTACGGCCGACACGAAATCGCGGGTGACCGAGGCCTGGTTGCAAAGCAGCCCGACCCGTCCCCAATCCGCGGCCAGCGCCGGCTCGCGGGCCAGGCGCTCGAGGCCGACCTCGACCGGCGGCGCAGGTTCGCTCACTTTTTCAGCGCGACCAGGAGGTTGGAGACGCATTCTTCGATCGATTTACCGCTCGCCGAAGGCAAGAGCGTCGACTTATCGGTCGAGTGCTCGCCGTGGCCGGAGAACGATCCGTCGGCGAACTCGTCCACCTCGAGGTGGTAGTTGGTTCCCTTGTGCATCACGGTGAAGTTGTGCACGAGGAAAATCTTCGCGCCGTCGGGGGTCTTGACCTTCTTCCAGTCCATCCGCGTCCACCTTCGATATGAGGGAGCCGTTCGCTCCTAATCATAGTGCAAAGGGCCGGAGAGTTGGAAGGAAAACGCTTGGGAACTCACTTCTCGCCGCGGAGGTCGCGTTGAAGGCGCTGGATCCGGACCATCGCCTGATCTTCGGAGTCGGTCTTCTTGAGAACCATCAGGTTCTTGATGCGGCGGATCTGGACGTCGGCGTTGGCGCGCACGGCGGCGCTCGTCGTCACGCTGTCGACGCTCTCGGTGTCCTTCACGAATGCCGCGCCCGTCACGCCTTGGGCGACTTGGGCGGAAAGCAGGGCGCAGCAGGTGATGATGATTTTTTGAAGAACGGCGAGATTCGAACGCATAGTGGGGACTCCATGACGGATGTTCCACTAAGCGCCCTGGAGGCGGAGGCACTCAAACCAGAGACGTGCTCATTATCGCACCATGGGCCCGAAAACTTGAGGATACCATATAACTATGCGACATTATTTGATTTTAGCTGCATCTCTTTAAACGTCCGCTCGATGAACTCGAACAGCGCCTTCTCGTTCTTCGTGTCGATCTGGACGATGCGGACGGCGATGCCCGGGCCCGTTTCGGCGGCGGCGGCGTCGTTGGGAAAGACGACGCGGGCCATCTTGCCGTTGAAGAAGATGGTGTTCCCCGGCTCGAGCTCGAGCCAGATCTCCATGATGCTCGCCGTGGTGAACGGAAAGCGGCCTGGCTTCTCGAAGTCGAGGAAAAAGCCGGTATGCGAGAGGTTTCTCGACCCCATGTCGTAGCGGACATCGGAGCCCAACGAGCCCATGACGACCTTGAGCTGCTCTTTCAGCTTGAGGCGCCCGACTTTCCTGCTCTCTTTACGACTGACGCTCATAGACGACACTCCGACAAATGGACCGATCGTTGTCCAGCGTGTCGGAACCGGAGCGCCAGCCTTTAGACAAAAAACGAGGCCGGCTTGCCAATAACGGCAGCCGGCCTCGAATTAGCTAATAATATCAGCCCTTTTTCTTGTTCTTGAGCTCGTCATCGATGATGCGCTTGAACTCGCTATATGGCATCGCGCCGGAGAGGCGGCGGCCATTGATGAAGAAGGCCGGGGTGCCCGAGACGCCGAGCTGCATGCCGGTCTGCATGTTCTTCTCGATCTTGGCTTCGACGGGGGCCGGATTGGCCACGCACTTCTCGTACTTGCCCTTATCCAGGCCGATCTTGTCGGCATAGCTCTTGAGGTCGGCGTCGGCGAGGTTGCGCTGATTCTCGAAGAGCTGGGTGTACATGTGCCAGTACTTGCCCTGCTCGGCGGCGCATTTGGCGGCGATGGCGGCGGGCTTGGCGCGGTCGTGGAAGGACAGCGGGAAGTCGCGCACGACCCAGCGGATCTTACCCTTGAACTCGGCCAGGACCTTCTTGACGTCGGGCATCACGCGCGAGCAGAACGGGCACTGGAACTCGGAGTATTCGACGATCGTGATGGGGCAGTCCTCGGCGGTGCAGCCGGCGGGCTTGATGTCGCTGGCCTCGGGGCCGTAACGGACGACGTCGTCGGTGGTGACCGAGACCTGGTAGACCGGCTCGACCGGCTGGGGGTAGACGATCTGAAGGTCGCCCTTCTTGATGCCGGCTTCGACGATGCCGTCGAAAAGGTCGCGGCGGCTGCGCTCGCTCAGGTATTCCCGGACCTGGCGTTCCTGCTCCTTCTTGTCGAGCTTGCTCAGGGACGGGTGGTCCTTGAACTTCTCGAGGGTCTCCTGGACCTCCTTCTCGGCGATCTTGAGGTTCTTTTCCTCGTAGATCTTTTGGGCTTCGGCGACGGACTTGCTCAATTCCTTGGCTTGATTCTGCCAGAAGTATTCGAGGTACTTCTCCTTCGCCTGGCGCTCGATCAGGTCGTATTTCTTCTTGTCGAGGTCATAGAACTCGGCCTGACCCGTCTTGGCAACATCCTCGTAGGTGGTGGTCTTACCGCCGATTTTGAAGGCGGGGGCTTGCTTGTCCTCGGCGCGCGCGGCTTGCGCGGCTGCGGCGAGGCCCAGCGCCAGGCCGAGGGCTTGGATCTTTTGGCTGAGTGTCATCCGGCGAATGCTCCCAATGGAAGAGAAAGGGTTGAAGACCGCTCATAGAATGGCGTTGCGGTCATGAGATCCGGATGAGCCGGCGTGTCTCAGAGCGCAAGTATCCGGGAATCAACATATTAGGCCGCCTCTTTGGCTCCTGTCCAGAGCGACTCGTCGGCCGCGGTTCGTGACGCCCATAAAGCCGGCCCCCGATTTGCCGAAGAACCAAGCGAGACTTGGACGATTCGCAGGGGGGCGTTTATGAAGCCGACGATTGGCGCGCTATGGGCTGCAGGCTTCGCCGCTTGGAGCGCCGGGGCGCGGGCCGACTGCGTCCCGATCCCCGCCGGGGGCGCCGAGCCGCTCGCCGTCGCCTGCGAAGACGAGGCGTCCTACTCGGTGCGGGCCGGCGGCGAGGACCACGTCTGGGACAAGGCCGCCTACCGCGCGGACCTGCGCGCCCGCCTGA
The DNA here is from genome assembly GCA_043786345.1 of Pseudomonadota bacterium. Lineage (GTDB taxonomy): Bacteria > Bdellovibrionota_B > Oligoflexia > Oligoflexales > CAIYRB01 > JANOTL01. Next base: position 2,625 of record JAYVWD010000577.1, on the reverse strand, counting down.
TTTCCTGGCTCGGCGCCGCGGCCGGCCGCTACGCCGGCGGCCAGGTCGAGGTCTGGCTTTCGGTGCCCGAGGCGAACCCGGGCGGGGCGAGCGTCCGCGCCCTGATCAGGCCCGCCGGTCCCGACGCCCCCGGCGCGCCGAACTTCATCGTCTATCTGACCCTCGACCCCGCGGGCTGGAAGGTCGAAGGCGAGGCCGTCGGCATCCTCGGCGCGGCGCTCTATCCCCAGGCCTTTGGCTACCGCGCCGGCGAGCTCCTGGTGAAAACCTTGGGCGGCAAGTCGGCCGCCGACACCGAGGCCTACCTCGCCCCGTTCGGCGCGGCCGACCCCGCCCCCTTCGCCGCGCAGTGGAGCCTCTTCCACACCGCCGCATTCGCCGAGGCCGCCGTGCGCGGCGCCGTCGAGCACGATCCGGGTCACTCCACCGAAATCGAAAAAATGGACTACAATCAGTTCGTGGAATGGATTGCGCAGCGCGGCGTCGCGTTCACCTTTCCGCTCGACGCCCCCAATTGATGCGGAAAAAGCCGATGAGCAAGCTGATCTGGATGGACTGCGAGATGACGGGCTTGGACCCCGACCGCGACACGATCATCGAGGTCGCGACCCTCGTCACCGACGCCGAGCTCAATGTCCTGGCCGAGGGACCCGAGCTGGTGGTGAGCCAGCCGGCCGCCCTTTTCGCGACGATGGACGACTGGAATAAGGAGCACCACACCAAGTCGGGGCTCTGGAAGAAGGTCGTCGAGTCCACGGTGACGCTGGCCGAAGCCGAGCGCCTGACCCTCGAGTTCGTCAAGAGCCACGTCGGGCCGAAGGAAAGCCCCCTCTGCGGCAACAGCATCTGGCAGGACCGCCGCTTCCTCGTCCGCTACATGAAGGGGCTCGAGGCGTACCTGCACTACCGGGTCGTCGACGTGAGCACCGTCAAGGAGCTCGCCTCGCGCTGGTACCCGACCGCAAAGTATTCCAAGAAAAAGGGCGCCCATCGCGCCATGGACGACATCCGTGAAAGCGTCGAGGAGCTCCGGTACTATCGCCAGACCCTCTTCAAGGCCGCGGCCGACGTGGAGACCCAAAGATGACCTCGGCAGCACCGACGGGCGCGACCTCCCTCATCCAGATCAAGGACGTGAGCAAGACCTACAAGATGGGCGAGACCATCGTCGCGGCCCTGCGCGGGATCTCCCTCACCATCCACAAAGGCGGGATCGTGGCGCTGATGGGGCCGTCCGGCTCCGGCAAGTCGACGCTCCTCAACCTGATCGGCGCGCTCGACATCCCGTCCACCGGCACGGTCATCGTGCGCGGCACGGACATCGCGACGCTCAACCGCGACCAGCAGTCGATGTTTCGCAATGCGACGACCGGCTTCATCTTCCAGAACTTCAACCTGGTGCCGGTGCTCACGACGCTGGAAAACGTGATCCTGCCGGCCCAGCTCGGCCGCCAGGACCTGGGCGAGCCCGTAACGGAGCGCGGCAAACGCCTCCTCGACAAGGTCGGCCTCGGCAAGCAGATGCACCAGAGCGTAAATCGCCTCTCCGGCGGCCAGATGCAGCGCGTCGCGATCGCGCGGGCGCTGATGAACAAGCCGCCGATCATCCTCGCCGACGAGCCCACCGCCAACCTCGATCACGCCACGGCGGACACCGTACTGACCGTGCTGCGCGAGATGTGCGAGTCCGAGGGCGCCACCGTCGTCGTCGCCACGCACGACAACCACGTGCTCGAATACTGCCATAGAATCGTCAGGTTGAAGGACGGGACCCTGTTGTCCGACGAGCTTCGGGACCAGGCCTGAGGTCGCCCGACCGGCGACCCGCCGCGAACTCGCTGACGACGCTGACGAGCCGCTCCTTGTCGATGGGCTTGTTGAGGTGCGCGTTGCAGCCGGACTCGATGGACCGGAGCCGCTCGGCCTGCATGGCAAAGGCGCTGAGGGCGACGATGGGGCCGCCGTAGCCCTCCTTCCGGAGGCTCCGGGTCGCCGCGAAGCCGTCGAGCCGCGGGAGCTGTAGGTCCATCAGCACGACGTCGTAGGGCTTGGCTCGGGCCTTGGCGACGCCCTCCTCGCCGTCGCAGGCCAGGTCTACGCGCGCGCCGCAGTCCTGAAGGATGAGGCTCAAGAGCGCGCGGAGGTCGGGCGCGTCCTCGACGACCAGGACGTCGGCGCCCGCGAGGCGGCCGTCGAACGACGCCGCCTTTCGCTCCACCGTCGGGGCGCCGCTGGCGAAGGTGAAGGCGCCGGCCGGGTCCGGCGCGGCATCGGCCGCGACGGCCGGCGTGCCGGCCCCCCGATCGGTCCCGAGCGCGACGAGGAAGGTCGACCCTTCGCCCGGCGCGCTGCGCTCGAGGCTCACGTCGCCGCCGAGCTCACGGGCCAGCTTCCGGGCGAGGAGGAGGCCCAAGCCCGTCCCGCCGAAGATGCGCGTCGTCGACATGTCGGCCTGGGAAAAAGGCTGGAAAAGCCGCGTCGCGCCCTCGGCATCGATCCCGACGCCGGTGTCCCGGACGCGGAACCGGAGCGAGCGCCCGGTGTGCGACACGGTGACGTAGACGCCGCCTTTTTCCGTGAATTTGACGGCATTGCCGACGATGTTGAGCAGGATCTGGCGGAGCC
>JAYVWD010000576.1:0-1840 GCA_043786345.1 Pseudomonadota bacterium | reverse complement strand
AGGCCCAGGACTGGTGCACCGGCGAGCGCGAGGTCGTCGACAAGGTGATCTGCCTGCGCCAGACGCTCGCGGACGAGCGGGCCCGCCGCCTGGCCAACGTCGCGAAGCACCGGGCGCTGCCCTCGATCCCGCCGGTTTACGGGATCATAACGAGCCCGTTCGGTCCGCGCCGCTCGCCCATCGGGGGCAAACGCGAGCTCCACGCCGGCCTCGACATCGCCGCGCCGAGAGGCAGCCTGTTCGTGGCGCCCGCGGACGGGGTCGTCATCGCCGTCGAGCGTCAGCCCGGGTACGGAGCCATGATCGTCGTCGCGCACGGCAACGGCGTCGAGACCCGCTACGCGCACGTCGGTGCCGCGCTCGTGAAGCCGCACGTCCGGGTCCGCCGCGGCCAGCCGCTCGGCATGATCGGCCTGACGGGCAAGACCACAGGGCCGCACCTGCATTACGAGGTGTGGATCGATGGGCGCGCGGTCGACCCGGCCCCGTTCGTGATGCTGCCGACGCTCGCTGAAATCCGGGCCTCGGCCGGCTGACGTCCGTCCGCGGCGCGCCCGGCCGCCGGGCCTTCCGCGTCCGCCGTGAGGGGAGGTCTCCGACTTGTCACGCGCCGGCGGCGGGCTTATGTCAGCGGACGGTGCCCGCTGGACAACGACCGCAAGGAGCCACGTCATGAGTCTTGCCTACGCCTTCGCCTTCGCCGCCACGATCGCCCTCCCGGACCTGAAGGAGCAGTGCGCGGAGCTCCTCGCCAACTCGCGCATCGTCGCGCCGAAGACCACGCTCGACTGCGAGGGCGCGCGCTACGAATGGCGGGCGCTTCCGCATGGCCGTGCCGGCGAGGTCCGCGGCGTGGAGCGCACCGAGACCGGCGCGACGCTCCGCATTCCGGCCTTTGCCGTCCCGCTCTCGGTGCGCGCGTCCGAGCGGCCGATTTCGCTCCCCGTCTGCTACGCCGAGCAGTGGAAGGTCGTCCTGCCGCCGCTGGAGCGCCTCGTCCCTTGCGAGGACGTTCTGCGCCTGGAGTCGATCCACGACGAGTGCGCGACGGCCCTCGCCGCCGCCGCGGCCGCCGCGCCCGCGGGCGTCTTCCAGTTCCAGACGGGCGAAGTCCTGGATACCTGCCGCTGAAAGGACGAGCGCATGCTGCACGCCGCGCTCATCGCCCTGGTTTCGGCGGCCGGGACCGTCTGCCCGGCCGACGCCGCCGGCTGGGAAGACCGGCGCGCGCGCCTGGTGCAACGCTTCGCGTCGGCCGCGAAAGCCGCCTACCTGAGCGGGCACTCGGCGGAGCGGGCCGCGCTCGAAGCCGCCGTGCTCGACGGGCAGGATGACCTGCGGGCCTGCGCCGCCGCGGCGCCGCGCTGCCTCGCCCGGACGTCCCGGTTCTTCGCGGCGGCAGCGCCGCGCTTCGCGCCGGGCCACGACCTGGGCTTCGCGGCGGATGACCTGACCTATTACGCCGCGACGACGGCGGCGACGGCGATCCCCGCCGCGCTTGCGGACCCCGAACTTCTGCGCGCCGTGAGCGACCCGGCTCGGCTCGGCGAGGCGCGGGCCTACCTCGACCGGTTTCCGTTCATGACCCTGCAGTTTCGCTCGCGGCACCTGGGGACGCCCGACCAGTCCTCGGCCCGGGGGCGGCTCCTGATCGTCGTGCCGGGCGAGCCGGAGCGCTGGGTACAGTTCGGCTATGGCGAGGAGGCCCCTTACGCGGTGTGGACTTTGGCCGGCGCGGCGCGCTAGGGTCTGTCCGGCAAATCCTCCGTTAATGCAGCGCGTTGTATCGCAAGGGCGTTCGTCTTGCGACGCGATTCGAAATGGAGGTCGCCATGCACCG
>JAYVWD010000575.1:0-3605 GCA_043786345.1 Pseudomonadota bacterium | reverse complement strand
CGCCGCCCTCGGCCAGTCCGCGGCCCGCGCGAAGCAGTGGCGGCACCACGCGTGGAGCCTCGTCGAGGGCCTGCTCGAGAAGGCCTGAGGCCCCTTGCCGGGCCCGGCAAAGGCCGCGGCGGAACCCGCTGAAATCGCTGGCTTGTGACGAAAACTTAAAGTTTTTCAGGCGCTTGCCGTTCTATTGAAAGGACGAGGGCAATCTTTCATGACGTGGCCTACGATTACCTTGGCACTGACGCTGACCGCGCTGCTCGCGGCCTGTACCAAGGGTCCCAGTTTTTTCAAGCAGACGGGCCACGAGGTCGCGCCGACCAAGCCGGCCGAGCCGGCGCCGGCGCCCGTCGTGCTCGCCACCACGGAACAAAACGGCGTCGTGAAGGCGTCGGTCCAGCCGAGCGCCGAGCTCACGCAGGTGATGAGGGCGAGCGACCAGAGCGCGATCGTCGGGTCCAGCGTGTCTTTCCCCCCGGGTAGCCTCGCCGTCGCGACCGAGGTCACCCTTTCGGTGGGCGAAAACCTCGCGAGCGACGCCATCCTTAAGCCGCTCGCGCTCGGGACCGAGGTCGCCTCGTCCGGCCCCTCGATGGAGATCCGGTCGAGCGTCGAGATGGATGCCGCGGCGCCGTTCGTCATCGCCTTGAGCCTGCCGCCCGAAGCCGCGGGCCTCAAGCTCACGGACGGTCTGGCTAACCTCCTCGTCCTCTACAAGGTCAAGATCCAGGCGACGGGCGAAAAGATCACGGGCCTCATCCCGCGCAGCGAGATCCAGATCAAGGACGGCTTCGCCATCGTCTCGACCCGTTACTTCGGCTCCTTCCAGGCGATTCTGACCAAGACCCTCGTCGCCGAGGCGAAGCAGGTGCCGACGCCCGTCGTCGCGGCCTTGGCGGCCCACACTTATTACGCCCGAGGCGTGACGACGACCACCTTCGGGGACGGCGGCGGGCAACGGTCCATGGGCTTTCAGGCCTGGGCTCTGCCCGTGGCGCCTTCGATAGTCGGCGATGCCACGACCCTCCAGTCGGGCGTCGTCGTGACCACCCGCACCGGAGACTGACGGGGCTTCAGTGCTGGAGCAGCGCTTTCAGCTTCTGCGTCATGATCGGCGCGGCCTTGAAGAGGTCGGCCACGATCCCGTAGCTGGCGACCTTGAAGATCGGCGCCTCGGGGTCGGTGTTGATCGCGACGATGACCTTCGAGGTGCGCATGCCGGCCATGTGCTGGATCGAGCCGCTGATGCCGCAGGCGATGTAGAGCGTCGGGTTGACGGTCTTGCCGGTCTGGCCGACCTGCATGTCGTGCGTGGCGTAGCCGGAGTCGACCGCGGCGCGCGAGGCGCCGGGCGTCGCGCCCAAAGCCTCGGCGAGGTCGTAGATCACCTTGAAGTTTTCGGCGCTGGCGAGGGAGCGGCCGCCGGAGACGATGCGGGTCGCCTCGGTGAGGTCGGCCTTCGTGCTCTGGCCTTTGCGGATCTCGACGGTCTTGATGCGGGACGCGGCCGGCGCGGCGACCGCGAGCTTGACCATCGTGGTGGCGCCGGCGCCCGACTTGTTCGCGGCGAAGACGTTCGGGCGGATCGTGGCGAACATCACCGTGCTGTTTTGGATCGCGACCTTGGCTAAGACCTTGCCGGCGTACATCGGCTTGACGCCGGTGAGCTTGTCGCCGCTCAACTCGACGGCCGTGAGGTCGGTGAGGATGCCGGCGTCGAAGCGCGCCGCGAGGCGGGGGAACACGTCGCGGCCCATCGGCGAGGCGACGCCGAGCACGAGCTTGGCGCCGTGGCCTTTGACCGCGGCCTCGACCGCCGCCGCATAGGCGAGGGGGTTGTACTTGTCGAACGCCGCGTCGTCGGCGAAGTGTACGGTATCGCAGCCGTAGCCGTGGAGCTGGGCGGCCAGGCCCCCGATGTCCTTGCCGACGACCACCGCGGCGCAGTCGGCCGGGCTGCCGGCGAGCTTGGCGCCGAGCGTCAGGGCTTCGAGGGAGGAGGATTTGAGCTTGCCTTCGCGCTGCTCGATGAAAACGAGAACCTTCATTGCACTCAGCTCCTCAGATGACCTTCGCTTCTTCGCGAAGGAGCTTGACCACCTTGTCGATCATGACTTCCACGTCTTCGCCCTTGAAGAGCTTGCCCGCTAGCTTTTCCGGGGGCGGCGAGTAGCCGGTCACCACGGACTTGATGCCGCCCTTGAGGGCGTTGGCGTCGAGGCCCAGATCGCCCGGCTTCTTCAGGTCGAAGGGCTTCTTTTTGGCCTGCATGATGCCGGGGAGCGAGGCGTAGCGCGGCTTGTTGAGGGCCTTGTCGGCGCCGAAGACCGCGGGAAGGCCGACCTCGTAGACTTCGACCTGGCCGCCTTCGACGGCGCGCTCGACCGTCGCGGTCATGCCGTTGAGCGCGAGTTTGGTGACGACGTTGACGTGCGGCCAGCCGAGGAGCTCGGCCACCATGACGCCGACGTGCATATTGTCGTCGTCGATGGCCTGTTTGCCGCAGATGACGAGGTCGGGGGTCTCGGCCTGGATCGCCTTGGCTAGGACCTTGGCGACGGTGAGCGAATCGGCGCCTTCGAGGCCTTCGTTGCTCACGAGGAGGCCGCGCGTGCCGCCGACGGCGAGCGCTTTGACGATGAGCTCTTTCGCGAGGTCACTGCCGAAGCAGGCGATCACGACGTCGCCCTGGCCCGCCTTTTCCTTGATCTTGACGGCTTCCTCGATGGCGAATTCGTCGTACGGGTTGATGACGTATTTGACGCCGGCCTGTTCGATCTTCGATCCGTCCGAGCTGATCTGGATCTTGGTCTCGGTATCGGGAGTCGGCTTCAATAAGACGAGGACCTTCAAGTGCTTACCTCCTCATGGGGCGCGAAACAGCCTGTGCGTCCCGCGACGGTATCAATCAAAGGAGGTCGGAGGCAACCAGATTGGCTTCAGGTTCCGAGGACCTGCACCGCCGCCTTGACGCCGGCGCCGAGGTCGGACTTGAAGCCCTCCTCTTTGAGCGCGAATTCGAGCGCGGCGACGCCGTCGAGCAGGTCGAAGCGGTTGACGAAGCCCAGGTGCGCGAAGCGGACGATCTTGCCCTTGAGCTGGTCCTGGCCGCCGGCGAAGAACATGCCGAAGCGTTGGCGCAGGCGTTTGACGAGCTTGCTGCCGTCGACGCCCGCGGGGACGGTGAGCGCGGTGAGCGCGTCCGAGGGGCAGGTGCGCGCGAAATGCTCGAGGCCCAGCGCCAAGGCCGCGGCCCGGGCGGCGCGCGCGAGGAGGTTGTGGTGGGCGACCATCGCGTCGATGCCGTCCTTGCTGATGATCTCGAGCGCGGCGCGCAGGCTGAAGATCAGCGACGACGCCGGCGTCCACGCCGAGCGGCCCTCGGCCTGGCCTTTGCGCTCGCGGTCCAGATCGAAGTAGAAGCGCGGGCGCCCCGACAGCTTTTTCCAGGCGGATTCCCGCAAGGCCACGAACGCGAGGCCGGGCGGGATGCCGAAGCCTTTTTGGCTGCCGGCGACGACGGCGTCGATCTGCCACTCGTCCATCTTCATCGCGTGGGCGCCGAGCGCGCTGATGCAGTCGACGACCAGCAGTCCGTCGAATTTCTGGCG
>JAYVWD010000574.1:0-1872 GCA_043786345.1 Pseudomonadota bacterium | reverse complement strand
CGCTTCGTCTACTGGCTCGGCGGCGAAAAGAAGGACGCCCCCCCGATCACCGAGGCGGAGCTCGAATACCTCGTCAACGTCGGCGAGCGCGCCGGCGTGATCGAAGAGTCGAAGAAGGAGATGATCGTCGGGGTCTTCGAGTTCGACGAGACCAAGGTCCGCGAGATCATGACGCCGCGCCCCGACATCAAGTACCTCTCCTCCGAGGCGACCTACGACGACGCCCTCAACATGGCGATCGAAAGCGGCATGTCGCGCATCCCGGTGTGCAACGACAGCGGCATCGACCATATCGTCGGCATCCTCCTCGTCAAGGACCTGCTGCGCATCGCGCGCGCCCCCCACAAGGACGAGTTCCACCTCAAAGCCATCATGCGCGAGCCCTTCTTCATCCCCGAATCCAAGCTGATCATGGAAGTCTTCAAGGAGCTCAAGAGTAGCAAGAACCACATCGCGATCGTCATCGACGAGCACGGCGGCACGGCCGGCCTGGTGACGATGGAGGACATCCTCGAGGAAATCGTCGGCGAGATCCAGGACGAGTACGACGTCGAGGAGGCCGAGATCCTCGAGCTCGACGACGGCGTCCACGACGTCGCCGGCTCGACCAACATCGACGAGTTCCTCGAGTACTTCGAGATCGACGAGCGCGACGTCCAGGAGGAGCGCGAAGACGACATCGACACGATCGCCGGCTGGATCACCTCGCTTCTCGGCGAGCTCCCCGAGGTCGGCAAGACGGTGCGGATCGGCCCCCTCAACGTCGAGGTGTCGGAGGTCGAGCGAAACCGGGTCTTAAGGGTCCGCGTCTCGCGAATCCTCGGCGGCGAGAATTCCCAAGCGCAGGCAGAGTCCTAAAAACACCGCACGTCGAGGCGAGGCGGTCCTTTACGACGCCCGCGGGGAGCCCCTCCCCTATGCGACGCTCTCCCGGACGCAGTTCATCGACACGATCCTCTCCTGGTCGGCCCTGCCCGGCGCGAGCCGCCACCACTGGGGCACCGACGTGGACGTCTACGACGCGGCGCGGGTCGAGGACCGGACCGGGGTCCAGCTGCTGCCCGCCGAGACCGAGCCCGGCGGGCCGTTCGCGGAGCTCCATCACTGGCTTTCCGAGGAGATGGGGGCGTTCGGGTTCTTCCGGCCGTACGACGCGTTCCGCGGCGGGTTCAATCCGGAGCCTTGGCACCTGAGCTTCGCGCCGGAGGCGGCCCCGGCGCTCGCGGCGCTGACGCCGGCCGTGCTGGCGCGCGCCTTGGGCGAGGAGGCGCCGATCGACGGCCTGGCCGACTTGCTGCCGCGCCTCGGCGAAATTCACACAGTTTATGTGCTGAACGTGGCAACTGTGCCCTCCAGGTTACGCCCCGGAGCCGGCTGAAACGCGCCAAACCCGCGTCGGATCGTCTTGGAACGAAGCTTGCTAATCCACGCGCGTTCACCCTGACGCGAGGTGCTGGCGATGCGCATGCAGATCGATCTGGGAGCCGTCCTGCTGGTAGCCGTCGTCGGTGGCTGCGCCTATGTCGAGGACAAGAACGCCGCCCCGCACCACCAGGACGACCGGAGCGGCCCGACCTTGCCCCCCGTCGCACCGGGCCGGCTCCGGCCGCTCAGCGCCAACTTCGCCCTCTTCCCCGAGCCCGGCGACGAGATGGCGGCGCTCGACCAGGAGGTCATCGCCGTCAAGGACGGCGACGTGATCCCGGCCGACCGCTTCACCGCCCCGGACCACCTGGAGGTCACCTTCGCCCCCGCCCAAGGCGACCTGGGCGGCGAGCGCACGATGCGCGTCGACCTGCCGGACGGCGCCGAGGACGAGGTCGAGGTCACGAGCGACAAATGCTGGGACTACCGCCCCACCTACGACAGCCA
>JAYVWD010000573.1:0-3703 GCA_043786345.1 Pseudomonadota bacterium | reverse complement strand
GAGCCTCCCGAAGTGGCTGGCGACGATCGCCGGCGACCTCGTCGGCGAGGAGGGCGAGGACGGCCGCGTCGACCAACGCCGCCTGCTCGACATCGTGAGCCTCGACAACGACCGCCGCGAAAAGGACGAGACCGGGAAGAATCAGGTGTCGCTGATGACCATCCACGCGGCAAAAGGGCTCGAATTCCCGGCGGTTTTCGTCGTCGGGCTGGAAGAGGAGTTGATTCCGCACAAGAACAGCATGCAGGACCCCAAGGCCGTTTGCGAGGAGCGGCGCCTCTTCTACGTGGCGCTGACGCGCGCCAAACAGCGCCTGCACCTCACCTATTGCCTCGAGCGCACGACCGCCGGCCAAAACCGGATGATGCGGGTGAAGACCCGGTTTCTGAAGGAGTTGCCTCTCGATTCCTACGACGACCTGAGCTCGCTGCAAGCGCAGCTCAAGGCGAAGACCTCCGAGGACGAGCGCCGGGTGTCGACGGTTTCGCGGCTCGGCTCGCTGCGCGCCAACCTCGGCGCGCCGAAGCGCTGACCGCGCCGGCGCGCCCGCCGTTCAGCCTTTCGGCCGCGGAAATTCGAAGGCGCCGCGGTAGGGCGGCAGGCGCTCGGGATGCCCGATCATGAACGGGTACCGCGAAAAAACGCCGACGAACACCGCGGCGGCGACGACGGCGCCGTGCAGGGAGAGCGCGCGGCGCACCACGTGCTGGCCGATCGCCTGGGCCGCGAATAACAGGCACAAAAAGGCGTTGAGCATGACGAGCGCCCCCCACCGGTCCAGGTCCCAGCCCAGGACCGAGAGGGCCAATGGCGCGAGGGTTGCGAGCGCGGCGGCAAAAAGCCGGGTGGACCTCGGGCCCGAAGCGACCCGCAGCACGCCGGCCAGGCCGAAAAAGGAGGCCGCCGCATAGAGCGTGGTGAGCGGCGCCACCTCATAAAAGCGGTGAACCAGCTGCCCGTCGGCCCAAAGCCCGAGCACGATCCGGGCATTGTCGGCCATGGCCCGGTAAAAGACCTCGAAGGCATCCACCCGGAGGTGGAAATCCGCCTGGGATTGGGCGGCGAGGCGCAGGCGGTCGGCGGCCTCCACGGTCAGGTTGCCGAACTCCGAGATCAGGGCGCCGACCACGGGAAAGCACAAAAAAGGCGCCAATTCCCGCAGGAGGCCGCGGCCCTCGCGCGGCCGCGCCATCAGGCAGGCGAAAACGAGCACCGGACAGCTCAAAAACAGGGCGGCCTCGTGCACGAACAGGCCGAGCAGTCCGGCCGTGAGCGTCACCGGGTGCCGGCACCGCGGCCATTTGATCGCGGCGAGCCCGCCGACGAGCGCCAGCAGATAGAGCACCTGGTCCAGGTACCCGACCTCGAGAAACAGGTAGCCCCCGACCGGGCCGGCGAGAAAGAGCAAAAAGTACGCGTTTTTCTGGCGGATACTGACGACGGTCAGCAGCAGCACGAGCGCGGCCAGGACGAGAAAGGCGACGATCGTCAGATTTTGGTAGCGAAACCGCGCGTCGCCGAGCGTCAGCGCCAGCAGCTGGCCGAAGAAGCCGCGCTTCGCGAAGCCTTCCTCATAGGTAAAAAGATAGTGCGTCGAGGTCCAGAGGAGCGGCAACTGCAGCCCTCGGAGCATCGCCAACGCGAGCACCGCGACGGTCGCGAGCGCGAATTTCTTCAATCGCGCACCACTTCGACGTCGAGCTGGCCGCGGTCCTTCACGAATTCCCGCAATTTAACGATGATCTTGGCCTCGATCTGCCGGGCCCGCTCGCGCGTGACGCCGTAGCGGTCGCCGATCAGCTGCAGGGTGATCGGTTCCTCCGCCATCAGGCGGGCGTCGAAGATCTCCAGATCCCGGCCTTTGAGGGTGCCGCGGAACTCCTCGAGGTGCTCGGCGAAGATCTCTTTGACCTGGGCGTTCGCGAAGATGTCCTCGGCCGTGTGGACGCTGGACGGGATGGTGCCGAGCCGCGTGCCGGAATCGGGGTCGTCGGAAAGCGGCGCATCGAGCGAGACGTCGGGCGAGCCGAGGCGCTGTTGCATCTCGACGACGTCCTTTTCGCGGACGTTCAGGTGCTCGGCGAGCAGCTTGGCGTCGACGTGGTCGTACTCGGCGAGCAGTTTCCGGGCGGTTTTCTCGAGGTTATAGTAAAGCTTGCGCTGGTCGGCCGTGGTCCCGATCTTCACCTGGGACTTGTTGTCCATGATGTATTTCAGGATGTAGGCGCGGATCCACCAGGCCGCGTAGCTCGAGAGCTTCACGCCTTTATAGGGGTTGAAGCGTTTAACCGCCTGCATGAGGCCGTAGTTGCCCTCCTGGATCAAGTCCAGGAGATTGAGCTGGGCCTGGCGGAAATCGTTGGCGATCTTGACGACGAGGCGCAAGTTGGACGTGACGAGCCGGTGGGCGGCCTCGCGGTCGTTCCCGTCGAACTGCTTTTGGGCGAGCTCGTACTCTTCTTCGGGTTCCAGCAAAGGATAGCGGGCAATCTGTTGGAGATAGAGCTGAAGTGGCGATATGTTAGCGGGACTGCGTTGGCCCGTTTTGGCTGGGAGCTTGCTCACGGTCGCGCCTTTTGAAAGGACCCGGACGATGTCAGGGATTGGGATCATAACAAATCCGCACTCGAAACTAAATAAGCGAAATCCCCGGAGAACCGAGCTCCTGGGATACATCCTCGGCGAAAAGGGGCAGCTCGAAGTCACCAAGTCGCTCGAGGACCTGTCGCGCGTCGCCCGTGAATTCAAGGAAAAAGGCATCAATGTCCTCGCGATCAACGGCGGCGACGGCACCGTCTCGCGGACGTTGACGGCGTTTCTGCACGAATACGGCGACAAGCCCCTGCCGCAGATCGCGTTGCTACGCGGCGGCACGATCAACGTCCTGGCCACGAACCTCGGGATCAAGGGCTCGCCCGAAGAGGTCCTGTACCGGCTGATCGAGGCCCACGCCGCCGGCGGGGCGCTGCACACCAAGAAAATGACGACGATCAGGGTCGAGGACAACTTCGGCTTCCTCTTCGGCAACGGCGTCGCCGCGTCGTTTCTCAAAGAGTACTACCGCAACAAGACTGGACCGCTCGGTGCGTTCTTCTGGGTCCTTGGGGTGTGGGGGAGCCGCTTTCTCGGGGGCGAGCTCCACTATCGGGTCGTGAAGGACATCCCGCTCTCGATCGCGGCCGACGGGGAGCCCCCCATTTCCCACACGACTTGCGCGATCTTCGCCGCGACGGTCCCGAAGATGCCCCTCAGTTACCCGCTTTTCGAGGCGCTTCCCGCCAATCCGGGCAAGTTTCAGGTCGTCAGCTTCACTTTTTCGGCCAAGGACGCGATTTGGAAACTCCCGATCGTCATGCTAAAAAGGAAGGAAGGTTCCGGTACAGGTAAAATGACCCTGTGCGCCCGCTCCCTTAGGATCGAGAGCGAAGCGCCCTTCGACTACACGCTCGACGGCGAGCTGTTTGTCAGCCGGTCCCATTCCCTGTTGGTCGCAACAGGGCCGGAGCTCGAATTTGTCGCCCTTTGACGCCACAGCCTCGACCAGTGCAGCCCCGGCCGCCCGCCGCGAGGTCCTGCCGCCGCCGCCGGAAGGCGTCGTCGCCGCGGCGCTCGGGCTGAAATCCGTGTCGATCGGCTGGCTTGCCGGCGACGGCTCGGACCGCTGCTACTACCGGGTGACGAGTCCGGAGCGGCCGGATTCCCT
>JAYVWD010000572.1:0-6778 GCA_043786345.1 Pseudomonadota bacterium | reverse complement strand
TGTCGCAGGATTCGGACTTCACCGTCGTCAAGCTCGACGGCCTGACCGAGCACTCCTACCGGCTCACCGGTTTGTGGAGCGCGCCCCAGGTCAAATTGGCCTCAGGCTTCTTCAGTCACTGAGCGCCCCGGCGCAACCATGTAACCTTTTATAATTAAAGATTAAAAAGGCCACGATGGATTGTGGCTAAGGCCCGGGCCCCAACCTTACGAAAAAGGATTTATGGGAATTCGCGGAGGGCCGGCCTTGAGACATGCAACTTATGTCCCGTTCGTTCTGACGCTCGCCGCGCTCGGCGCCGCCAGCTGCGGGCGCCTGATGCAGAAGGGCTCGGACGACAAGGCCTTGCCGCCGAGCCCGGCTGCCGCAGCGGCCGGCTCGTCGGCGGTGCCAGCGGCCGACGCGCCGACGGCCGGCGCCACGGCGCCGGCCTCCGGCTCCGAGGCCGGGTCGGACGAGGCCGCCGCGTCGGGCACCGACTCCGCCGCTTCCGATCCCTTCGCCGCGCTCAAGGCCGATGAAGGGTCGCTCTTCGCCGCGTGCGCCGCGGCCGGCGCGAAGGCGCCGGTTCCCGCCGACACGGTCGTCTCGTTCCTCGCCTTCGTAAACGCGCTGCCGCGCCCGGTCTCGGTGCCTTGCCTCATCGCGGCGCTGCCGCGGCCGCTCCGGCTCAACGGCGCGAACAGCGTCGCGAGCGCCCAGCTCTCGCCCGACCCACGCACGCCGCGCCTCTTCATCCTGCTCGGCCGCCTGATCGTCACCCTCAACGGCGCGGCGTTCCCGAGCGCGATGGCCGAGACGGTCGAGTTCTCCGAGCTCGTCGGCGACGGCATGTTCTCGGTCAAGGGCGAGCTCGCCTTCCCCTTGACGGCCGGGGCGACCCTCGCCAATGCCTACGACCACATGTTGCCCGGCGGCGCCGCGCCGACGATCTGCGCCGAGTGCCACGACGGCGAGGCGCACGCCGGCGACGCTTACCCGGCGACCGCGTACAAGTCGCTGGCGCTGCGGCCGAGCTCGGCGCATGCGACCGACCAGGCGGAGCTGCTCAAGATCGCCGCCAAATGTGTCACGACCTGGGGCGAGAGCGAGCGCTGCGCGAAGCTCCGTGCCACCCAAAGCGGCGGCGAATCCAGGTCCTTCGACTTTCCCGACGGGATGATTCCGCGCTGAGGGGCGTGCCACACTGATCGGCTGAAAATCCTATCCTCGGTGCTCGTCCTCGCGGCCGTCGGCTGCGGGTCGTCCCAGAAAAAGACCGAGGCGGCCCCCGGGCGGGTGTGCGAGAGCCAGCCGACGTTCCTCACCGCGCTCCCCGGCACCAAGCCCGACACGGCCTCGCCCGAGTATTGGCAGCAAAAGGGCGCGGCGCTGGAGGCGGTCGTGACCTGGCCCCGGATCCAGCGGATCCAGCCGGTCTACCGCGCCGGCTACGTCGGCTGGTCGGCGGGCCACGTGCGCGGGTCCTCCGGCGGATCCGCAAGAGATCCCGGGCATTACGAGCTCGCCGCCGAGCTCGAGGCGCAGGGCGCCTACGTCCGGCTCGGCGCCATCGTGCGGCTCGCGGGCCGCTTCCACGTGACGGCGGAATACGAGCGCAGCTTCGTCCGCCTGCGCACGACGAGCGCGACCGTGGCGTTCCGCGAGCAGGAGAGCGCGCTCGGCGAGACGCCGTTCGCGCCCTTCGGCGGCAACGCGTTGCTCGCCGGGATCGCGGTGGCGATGGGCGGGTCGGTCAGCGCGCCGGCACGATAGTCCACTTCTGGTTGTTTTCCGTGTGGCAGGGGTGCGAGTAGAGGACGTACCCGCCCGCGTCGCCGCGGTTGATGTCGAAGTCGAGGCAGTAGCCCTTGAGGCCGTCCGAGATCGTGCCGTTCTCGCGGACGTTGAAGTACTGGTTCGAGCCGTTGTTGCATTCGCCCAGGTAGAGCTTGAAGCCGTTACCCGACTTCTCGTTGAAGTTGAGGTCGAGGCACTGGCCGTCGCGGGTCTTGATGTTGCCGCCCTTCAGAACGCCGCCGCTGGGGCCGTCCTTCTGGTCGAAGATGAAGGTCTGGTTCGTGCCGCCGTGGCACTTGTGCACGTAGACGTGGCTCGTGTCGCCGGTGTCCATGTCGATGCAGTAGTCGCTGTTGTAGCGCGACTTGAAGAAGTTGGGCTTGTCCTGGTCGGCGCTCGCGTCCTTGATCTCCTCGGCCTTCGGCGCCTGCGCCTGGCAGGCGGCCGGCGTGACCTCGAAGAGCGGCTTGGAGCCGGTCTCGCCCTTCCACGAGTAGAGGTTGAGTTCCCAGTACTTGGACCCGAACACGTACCAGATCTGCGCGTAGGCGAAGAGGTTGCCGCTCAGGAAGTCGTAGTCGAGCGTGCTCTTGACGAAGGGGCAGAAGCGGAAGCCCGCGGCCTCGATCGCCGCCGTGGCGCCGATCTGGCCGGACGGCCCGATGTTGAGCAGGGTCAGGCGGCCGCCGATGCCGGCGCGCTGGCCGACGAAGCTGAAGCCGCCGGCGAGCGAGACCGCCGCCTTGCCGCGCGGGTAGAAGCCGGCGACGAGCTTGGCGCTGCGGCCTTTGATGTCCATCTCGGCGCCGATGTTCCACGAGTAGCCGACGTACGGCGCGGCGGTCCATTCGGCGTCCATGGGGACCGGGCCGACGGTGAAGTTATAGAGGCCGCGGGCGGTGCGCCCGAGCCAGGCGAGCTTCTGCTGGAACTTGTTCGAGGGCTTCTGGTCGTCGGGGGTCACGCAGCCGTTCGCGGCCTCGCCCGCCTTGGGCTTGTTGCACTTCAGGTAGTTCTTCTTCCAGAGCGTCGCGCCGAAGAGCTGAAAGCCGAGCTCGATCCCGTTCTTGGTCGGGTCGTTGCCGAAGGCCTGGCCTTTGACGTAGCCCTTGACGACGTCCTTGAAGGCCTTGCCGAAGACCGTGACGTCCACGCCCGGGCCGCCGCCGACGGAGAGCCCCTTGAACTTCTCGGTCTTGAACGGGTCGTTGACGTCCTTGAGGCTGCGCGTGTTGTCGTCGACCATCTCGCCGCCGGTCGGGCGCAGGTCCTTGTCGGTGCCGTCCCGGCCGAAGTTGGTGTCGGCGCCGTACTTCGCGCCGAAGCCGGCGGTGAAGCCGATCTTGAAGCGGCCCTCGCCGACCTCCCAGCCCTTGAGGCCGCCGCCTTCGCTCTCGTTCGGCTGGCCCATCTTGTGTTCGTCGTCGGCGAGCTTGAGGGCGATGCCCTCATTCGGGTTCGCGGACCCCGGGTTGCCGCCGGCGAAGAGCGCGTCCATGTTCTCGAAACGCGCCCAGTCGTCGGCGAGCTGGTCGATCTCGGTGTTGATGCCGAGGATCGAGGGGTCGTTGGGGTTGATCGTCTCGCCCGGCGCCGGCGGCTGGCGGACGGTCGGGTCGACGTCGTCGAGGAGCGAGAGCGGGTCGTCGCCGGTGAGGTTGGCGCCCTGCGGGTTCTTGATCAGCTTGATGTCGCCGAAGAGCTTGATCAGGCCCATTTCATAGTTGGTGCGGGTGTCCTGCGGCACCTGATAGGTGGAGCCGCGCTTCATGCTGATCGGCGCCTTCGGCGCTTCGAGGGCGTTGGCGTAGTCGGCATTGTGGCCGGTGCGCGCCGCTTCTTTTTGCTCGAGGTCCTTGAGCCAGGCGGTGAAGTTGGGGGCATCGCAGGCGGGGAGCTGGCCGGCGTTGTCGCCGTAGAGTTTTTTCACGTCGTACTGCGAATCGGCGTAGCACTTGTCGCCCGCGGTGTTTCCCGGGCCGGCGCCCGAGGCCGAGCCCGAAGTCGACGCGGAGGACGCCGATGAGGCCGGTTGACCGGTCCCCGCTGGATTGTTGGCATCCGGCGGCGGCGCGTTGCCCGCTGGCGGCTGATCCGCCGGCGCGGTCTCGGTCTCGTCGAGGCGCAAGGCCGCGGCGCCGGCGCCCGCGGTCGTTTCCTTGTAGAGAGGGTTCTTCTTGAAGTCGGTGACCTTCGGGCCCTCGGAGTTGGGCGCGCCGCACTCGCTGCCTTGCGGCGTCTGCTGCGGCTCGTCGACTTTGCCGGTGGACCAGGCGGGAAGTCCGCTGAGCGGATCGGCCGGGACCTCGCCTGGAACCTCCTGCCCCTGGAGTTCGGCCTGTTGCTGGCAGGTGGCGCCGCCGCCCGCGCCGACGGCATCGCTCGTGACCGGGTCGGACTTCAGGCTGGCGGTCGAAGTCGGCTTGCAAGCGGCGACGGCCACCAGGCTTACGAGCAGGAAACGACGATGGATCGTGGCAGCCATGCTGGACTCTCGAGTGTTGATGCGGTGTTGTCGGGGGGGACGATCTGCTTATCGGAAGGACCGGAAAAGCCTTGAGGGCCGAAAAATCAGGGGAAAAGGGCAATCTTTCCATTGGCTTTCAGGATGCTGGCGGCATAGGAGCGGACGTCCTTGTCCTTGTCGTCGCGGGCGGCGGCCTCGACGGCCTGACGCACGGCGGCGTTGCGGCGGACCTCGTCGCTCAGCGCGCGCAGGATCACCTGCCGGATCTCGGAGTTGGGCTCGGACTTGAGGCGGGGGAGGAGCTTCTGCAGGTAAGGCGTCAGCAAGCCATAGTGGTGCACCAACGCCTCGGCCGCGGCGCGCCGGACGCCGCCGTCCTTCGACCCGGTGGCGGCGGCAGCGAGCAGCGCGGCGCTCTCGCGGGAGCGCACGAGCCGGAGCGCGTAAAGCGCCGCGGCCTGGCGCTCGGTGTCGGACGAGGCGAGCTCGGCCTTGAAGATGCCGGGCAGCCGCGCCGACGAGCTGTTGGCGAGCGCGTCGATGACCAGGCCCCGGTCCTCGCGCGTCTTCGCGGCCGGGAGCATCGCCGCGTATTCGTCGACGATCGTGTTGGCGCGCGCCGGCGCGACCGTCTTCAGCTGGTCCGCCATGCGGCCGAGCGAAAGGTGCGCTGAGACGCGGATGTCGTACTTGACGGAGTCGGCGCGGAGCGCGCGTAGGAGCGCGTCGTTCGCCTCCTCCGGCATTTCGGGCTCGGCGAGGAGCGGCATCAGGAAGACGTTGCCCTCCCAGTCGCCCGCCGCCACCTTCGCCTGGATCTCGCGGCGGACGAGCGCCTGCGCTGCCGGCGTCCCGAGCTGGCCCAGGGCGAGCATGCCGCCGCGGTAGAAGATCGAGCTCTGCGTCTCCTTGGTCAAAGCCGCGTCGAGCTCGGCCAGGCGCTCGGGGTGCACGATGGCGAAAGCCCGCACCTTTTCGAAGATCTCGAGCTCCGGCTCGCCCTTGTCCGTCGTCGCCTCGAGCTCGTGGGCGCGCTTTAAGATCTCGGGGACCCCCATGCTGCCGAGGGCGGCCGCGGCGCTCGCCTTGAGCCGCTCGGGCGAGAACTTGCGGGCGGCGGAGCCGGAGTCCTCGTCCGGCATCGGCGCCTGGGCGAGCGCCTTCGCCTCGTCGACCGTGAAGGCGCGCGTGCCCGCCTCCTTCAGCGTGACCTTGGTGGCGACGGCGGAGAGCGGGCGCTTCTCGCCCATGAAGGCCTGGGCCTGCTCTTCGCCCGCGAGCGTGGTGGGCCAGCCGTCGGCGCCGACGACGCCGTGGTAGATGCCGTCACATTTGGCGGAAAACAGGGCCATTTTGCTCTGGCCGTAGCCGGTCTTCGTCTTCTCGAACTTGAAGCCGCCGCCGGCGCGGCCGGTCTCGCGGTAGCTCGCGTCATAGACGCCGGTCGGGTCCTTCTCCGGGGCGACCCAGCTGCTTTCCGCGTCGCGCGGCAGCGTCGCCTGCAGCGCGGCGGCGAGGTAGCGCAGGATCTCGGCGCCTTGCGCGTCCTCGGCGGACCGGGCATCGACGAAGGGCGCGGTGCCGTCGGCCTCGAGGCGCGCGAGGACGCCGCGCGCCAGGGCTTTTTTCGTCGCGGCGAAGGCCTCGGGGGCGAGCGGTTTCCCGCCCGTCTGCCCCCTGAGGCCGATGCCCGACAGGCGCAGGCGCGCCACGGCGGCGTCGCCCTCCCGGCGCGCGACGGCGACCTCGAGCGTGCCGGAGACGGCGAGCTTGAGCTTGTCCAGGTCGTCGCTCGCGCCGAGGCCGCGGCGAAAGACCGCCGAGGTCTCGAGCTCGAGCCTGTAGAGGTGGACTTCGCCGGCTTTGAGTTGGCGCTGGGACGGGCGGGCCGGCGCCGCCGCGAGGAGCATGGCGGCGGCGAGGAGGATCGGATACGGAAAGGTCACGGAGTCGCGCCGTCCTGCGCGCCGTCGGCTTTCACGGTGGCGAGGGGCTCCGTCTTCTTGCATGACAGGCCAAAGGCGGCCAACAGGAGGGCGGCGCTCCACAGGGGGGCTCTCATTCCAGGCTCCGTATTGATGGAAAAGGCGGCTATAGAAACGATAACGCAACTCAGCCGAGCACACAATCCGTCGTGATTTCGGCGTGTTGGCGACCGTGCGCTGCCCGGTCTCGGGAAAAATAGCTTAAAAAACAAGCAGATGCGCCGGCCGCCCCCGATCGCCCCGGTTTCCGCGCGGGTTTTTTGCTAAAAGAGAAGCGGTGAGCAAAGGGCGAATTTGAGCGGTTTATCGAACATCCTCTGGAGCCTCGGCGCCGTCGCGGTGCTGGTCTTCATCAACGGCTTTTTCGTGGCGGCGGAGTTCGCGCTCGTAACGGTCCGGCGCACCCGGATCGAGGAGCTCGTGAGCGAAGGGGTCAGCGGCGCCAAGGCGGTGCGGTCGGCCCTGTCCCAGATCGACCGCTACATCGCCGGCACCCAGATCGGCATCACGATCGCGAGCCTGGCCCTCGGCTGGATCGGCGAGCCGA
>JAYVWD010000571.1:0-2626 GCA_043786345.1 Pseudomonadota bacterium | reverse complement strand
ACCCGGCTGCCTTGGCGGCGCCTCGCGGTCCCGGCTTGGAGGCTGTCCGGATTCAGCCGGGAGCGTGCGGCAAGGCCTCGCCTACGCGGTCGCCGCCGCGCTCGCCGACCCGATACCAGTCGACGTTTCGCGTGGCGAACATGAAGGCGCCGAGCAGCCCGAAGAGGCCGAAGGTCCCGAAAACAAGGGAGTAGCTCTCGAGCTGAAGCAGAACGAAGAGGTAGCTGTAGAGGACGACGAGCCCCGCGCCGATCGCAAACGACCGGCTCTTGCGCTTGAGGATGCTGCGCGCATAGCCGCTGATCATCAGCACGACCGCCGCCGCCGAGACCGCGTAGGCGCTGCCGAAGCGCACGTGCTCGCTCAGCGAGAGGAGCAGGAGGAAGAAGAGCACGAGCGCCGTTCCCACCGACAAATACTGGATGGGATGAAGCTTGAGGCCCGAAAGCGTCTCGAAGAGGAAAAAGCTGCCGAAGGTCAGAAGGATGAAGAGCAGCGCGTACTTGATGGCGCGCATCACCTGCAGGTAGTGGCTCACGGGGTCGATCAGTCCGACGCCGAAGCCGTTGAGGCCCGTTTTCCAGAAGTCGACGTGGCCTTCGCCCCAAAGCCGCTCGAAGTCGGCGGCCATCGCGCCACCGCTGAATTCCGCAGTGAATCCGTCGTCGTCCGTGATGTGCCGCTTGAGCGGCAGCCAGCTTCCGAGGAAGCTCGGCGAGGCCCAGTTCGAGCTGAGCGCGGCCGACGTGCGCAGGGCCAGCGGCGTGACCTTGAAGCTCTGCGAGCCCTTGACGTTGAGCGTGATGGCGAACGGCACGTCCTGCCCCACCCCCTTGCCCGCCGCCGCCGCGGCGCCGAGGCCGGCGGGCAGCTTCGCCGCTACGTGGAACGCCGAGACGCCCGCCAGCACGTTCCCGGGTGCCATCGCGACACGATCCCCGCCGATCTCGGCGTAGGCCGGCGCCGCGAGCGCGTTGTCGTCGGAGAGCAGGACGAGCAGCCGGGCATTTGCCCAGTCGAGCGTGTCCGGAGATTTACCGTCGAGCAGATCGGCGACGGAGAACGAGCCCTTGAGGGTGAGCGCGCCGTGGTAGACCTGCGCCTGGAAGATCCCGCGGTAGCGCGTTTCGGAGTCGATGACGCCGTCGACGTGCAGGTCACGGGCGACCGCGAACACCTCGCTGCCCGCCACGGACG
This sequence comes from Pseudomonadota bacterium, assembly GCA_043786345.1. Taxonomy (GTDB): domain Bacteria; phylum Bdellovibrionota_B; class Oligoflexia; order Oligoflexales; family CAIYRB01; genus JANOTL01. The sequence goes on along the minus strand of JAYVWD010000571.1, from coordinate 1,429 downwards.
CCTCGTTGTGACCGGCCGGATTCCGCCGCGGCACGACGACGAGCGGTCCCCGCACCTCCGTCTGCTGGCCCCAGTCCTGAAGAAGAGCCTGGGTGGCCTCCGCCTGGCGCTGTTGGCGCTCCTGAATCAGCCCCTCGATCATGGCCTGCGGCACGATGAACCCGACCGACATGACCCCGATGGCGAAAAGCTTCCGGTAGAACGACGGGACTTGCATGGTTGCGACCCTCCTTGTTCTCTCATCTTCGGGGTTCGCCGTGCAGCCGCCGTGCAATGGGCATGAAAGTCGCGCGCAACGCCGGTGCAAATCCGATGCAAGGGCCCTGGAGGCGGTGAAAAGACGCCAAAAAACGGAGGCGGTTGGCCCTGTTGCCAGATCCATCCGACCCCCTTTTCTTTCGGCGTCTCCCAGGCCCGGCTAGTCCCTGCCTGCCGCCGCTGAATGCTTAGGGGCCCACGGCCTTAGCGGCGGCGCGCTCATGCGGCGGGCAGCACCGCCTCGATCGCGGCGGGGAGCGAGGTCTCGAGCTCGGCGCACGAGAGCACGATGAAGCGGGTGTTGTCGCCCCGGATCCGCGCGTCGCGCAGCCAACGCCGGAGCAGGCGGGAATCGCAGCTGGTCATCTGCAGCACCAGGTCCGCGCGCATCCGGAGCAGCTCGCTGATCAGCCCGCCGACGCTCGCCGGCGAACGCACGTCGATGACCGTGTCGAACAGCGCCCCGAGCTGCGCGGCGAGGCCGCACGCCACGGCTGGTTTTGCTAGAACTGTGATCGTCTTCATGACGTCTCCCCCCACGCGCTTCCATTTTGCACAGGGTGGTCCAGGCGGAGTGCGCCAAAAAAACCAATAAAATCCGCCATTGCGGCCTCCCGACTCCGGGCGCACCCGTCACCCGGAGGGCACAAGTCCGCCCGGTAGGACGCGCCTGCCGTTCAGTCGCCAAGGCGCGCCTTGTCATGGGGTTGGGAGTATGGTGCCGCCACTCGTTTTCGGAGGTCCAACGCATGAAGCCTGCACCTGTCGCGCATCGTAGGCACCTGCCGTCTCAGACGGGCGCCGCCGGCGCCAGGATTCCGAGGCCGCGGCGCAGAACGTAACGAAACGGCTGGATCGCCAGAGCGACCCCGAAGATGCCGACCATCAACCCGGCCTTCGCCACTTGTCCGGCGAACCCGGTGAAGGTCGCCAGGAGGTGTGGCTCGTCGCTGTCCTTTGGCGCGTCGGCGGCCTTCCGGACCGGCTTTACCGCGGCTTTCTGCGTCCTTGCCATTTCGGGCTCGATCCGGGGCGCCGCGGACTCGGCGACGGCCCGGTCGGCCACGGCATCGGGCTCGCTCAGCCGTTCATGGAGGAAGCGGTCGAGCATCGCGAGGCTCTCGACATGGCGCGGCAGGAGCAGCTCGGCAACCATGCGGCGGGCCGTCGC
>JAYVWD010000570.1:0-2701 GCA_043786345.1 Pseudomonadota bacterium | reverse complement strand
GACGGCGGCCAGCGGGGTCGTCAAAGTGTAGAGGATCACGAGCGATACCAAGCCGAGCAGGCTGCCGAAGGCGAGCGCCGCGCCGGGGCTGACCTGGCCCGAGGCCACCGGCCGGCCGCGCGTGCGCGTCATCTTGCCGTCCACGTCGCTGTCGAGGATGTGGTTGAAGACGGAGGCCGACGCCGACGACAGATACGTCCCGACGAGGGCGGCGAGCGCCACCACGAGGTGCGGCAGCCCTTGGGTCGCGAGCAGCAACGCCGGAACGACGGTGACCACGACGAGCAGCGAGATGGTCGGCTTCGTCAGCGGGATGAAGACGCGCCAGTTAGCGGCGGCAACGGCGGACGGAACGGCGGAGGACTTCATGGGGGTCAGGGCCTTTGAGTCGGGCGACGGTTACGAGGGTCACATGCCCCAACGCGGAGCCCAACCCATCCAGATCGGGAAGAAGGCGCAGAGGAAGAACAACGTGGGGAACGCGACCATGACGAGGACGATCCCGATCCAACCCACGGACTCTTTGCCCATCTCGCGCGCGATCTTAGCCATAGCCGCATCTCTCCGTAACTTAAGGATGTCTTACCTCTACCACGAGGCGCGGGGGCTGTAAAAGCCCAAACGGAACCAGGCGGCAGGGGGTTGCAGCATGAGAGCGCCGGCGGGGCTCAAAGTCTGTCGAGAAATGGTCGGATGCTAGGCGCCGGCCGGAGCCGAAACCGGAGTTTACGGTCGCGTAAATGAGGATTTCGGCGATGGTCGGCAACGACGCAGACGGCCATTTCTCGACAGACTTTCAGATCCGGTAGCTGAAGCCGAACGGGAAGAAGAGGGCGCCGTCGCGGAAGTTGCCCGAGTAGCCGACGCCGACGTTCACCCCGGCCTTGGGGTCGTGCGTGACGCGAAGGCGCAGCAGGACATAGGGGTCGAAGCGGACTCCGAACCGGTGGCTGAGGGGCATGTTGACGCCGGCCATGACCTGATGCTCGACGCACGACGTGCGCGGCACCTTGACCCCGAAGGCGTTCCAGCCGGCCCCGAGCGAGAGGAGCTTTGGGAAGAAGTAGCTCGTCTCGGTGCCGTCGGCGCTCTTGACGGTCTGCTCCTTGACCGGGAGGGTGATCGAGGCCTCGAAGTCGAAGCGCTTGGCGATGGCCCGCTCCATACCGGCGAGGATGGCGTAAGCGGGGAGCGGCCGCTTCGGCGAGTCGTAGTCCGCGAAGAAGGCGTCCATGTTGTCCTGGGTGTAGATCAGCATGTTGCTCAGGAAGACCTCCGAGCCCTCGTTGAAGGAGGTCTCGCAGTTTCCGAACAGCAGATCCGGCTCGGCGCGGTCCGGCTCCCCGGCGGCCAAAGGGCGCGGCGCGGCGAGCGCGCTCAGCAGGAGCACCGCTGCCGCGCCGGCGAGGCGGCGGATCAGGGGTCGCTTCATCTATTGGTGTGCCGGCCGGTCGCCGGCTGCCGGGCGCTCCTGCCCCCGCGCCCGGAAGCTCAGGTCGCCCGGGGCGACGGGGCTGGTCACGTCCTTGCCGTCGAGGAACCGGTAGATCATGAGGTTTCGCCAGACGTTGCGGATGTAGTCCTTGGTTTCGCCGAAGGGCGTCAGCTCGACGAACATGAGGGGGTCGCTGTGGCCACGGCGCTCGAGCCAGGTTTCCATGGCGTACTCGCCGGCGTTGTACCCGCCGTAGATGGCCGGCGGGAACCCCTTGAAGTGGAGGTTGAGGAAGCGCAGGTAGTGCGCGCCGAGCCGGATGTTCGCCTCGGGGCGCTTCAGGAACTCCTCGATCGGGTGGTAGTCGGTGATCCCGAGCTGCCGCGCATACTGCTCGCCGGTCGGGGGGATGAGCTGCATGAGGCCGATCGCATTGGCCGAGCTGCGCGCGTCCGGCGTGAAGCCGCTCTCCTGCCGCGAGATCGCCAGCAGGACCTCGCGGTCGATGCCCGACTCCATCGCGTTGCGCTGGTAGGTGTCGCCGAAGGGTACGGGGAAGTAGACGAGCAATTGCTCCGGGTACTTCTGCCAGAAGCCGGGGACTGTCCTGGCGAGCTTGGTCGTGAGCGCGATGGTCTTGGCGTAGTCGCCGGCGGCCAGGTGCAGGCGCGTCAGATAGATGTAAGCCCCGGCGTTCCCCTCGTTGACCTCGTCGGAGGGCCAGGCTTTGGCGAGGTCGTCGGCGGAAACCTTCAGGAAGTCCTTGAGGCCGGCCGCGGCGAGGACCTCGGCCCGGCTGATCAGCCGGCGCTGCTCGGGGATGCGCCGGAGCTTGTCGACGCCATAGTCGCCGCCGCTCTGGAGTTTCTTGCGCAGGCGCGCCGGCTCGCCGAAGGTCGTGCGCCAGTCTTTGGCCCCCGCGAGGCCTGCGACGTGCGGCGCGACCGTCGAGTAGTAGCTGATCGGGTAATTCTCGGCGAGGGAGTTCAGGTAGAAACGGCTCTCGTCCTTCCGCTCCATGTGGTCGTAGACCTTGGCGAGCCAGAAGAAGATCGTGGCGCGCATCGCGTCGTCCTGGGTCTGCGTGAGCAACGTCTCCCAGCGCTTTTTGGCGTTCTCGAAGTTGCCGCCGAGGTAGTCGTAGAGCCCGGCGAACCAGGTGAGGCGGTCGATCCATTCGCGCGTCAGGTGGGGCGATTGGAGCGCCAGGAGGTTGAGCGAGAGCGCGCTCTCGAACTCGCGTTTTTCCACGGCGATGCGGTAGGC
>JAYVWD010000569.1:0-5532 GCA_043786345.1 Pseudomonadota bacterium | reverse complement strand
CTCGACGCCGCGCAGATCCCGCCTGAGCTCAAGGCGCGGGGGCCGGTGCGGACGATGTTCGCCGGGTTCCACCATCTGCCGCCGGCGGTCGCGCACGCGGTACTGCGCGACGCGTTCGAGAGCCGGGCCGCGATCCTGGTCTTCGAGGGCACCACGAACACCGCGTTGGGTATCCTGTTGACCGCGCTGATGCCCCTCAACACCCTGCTCCTCACGCCCTTCGTGCGGCCGCTCCGGCTATCGCAGATCCTGTTGACCTACGTCGTCCCGGTCATCCCGCTGATCATGGGGATCGACGGGGTCCTGTCGGCGCGGCGAACCTATTCGCCGGCGGAGCTCCGGGACCTGACGCAGGGCCTGAGCGCGCCGGACTACGAGTGGACGACGGGCCTCCTGCGCTCGCGCTGGGTCCCCCTCGCCTTTCCGTACCTGACCGGCCTGCCGTGCGCCACGGGCCTTGACGACCCGAAAATCACCTGAATTTTCGAGCGTATGCGCCGCGATCCGCCCGGATTTTGCGGGCCCGGGCCGAGCCTTTGAGTTTCACGAAAATATTGAGAAAATCCTAAAGACTGGTAGGCTATAGGGACCTTCAATCTGGGTGGAGAGAAGCCTGTGAGCAGCGGTGCGCAAACGGACCTCATGAGCAAGATCGTATCGCTCTGCAAGCGGCGCGGATTCATCTTTCAAAGCAGCGAGATCTATGGCGGTCTCCGCTCTTGCTACGACTATGGCCCGCTTGGCGTCGAGCTCAAGCGCAACATCGCCAACGAGTGGTGGCGCAACATGGTCTACGAGCGCGACAACGTCGTCGGGCTCGACGCCTCCATCATGATGCACCCCAAGGTCTGGGAGACCTCCGGTCACCTTTCCGGCTTCTCGGACCCACTCGTCGACTGCCTCAACTGCAAGGAGCGCTTCCGCGCCGACAAGGCGCCGCGCGCCGAGCCCGGCGCCAAGGTGGACTTCTTCCCCCAGGGCAAGACCCACAACCCGAAGCAATCGGCCGAGGTCTCCGCCGAAAAAGGCTACGTCTGCCCAAACTGCGGCGCGCCCACCCTGAGCGACGAGCGCCAGTTCAACCTGATGTTCCGCACCACCTACGGCGCCGTCGATCCGATGACCGAGGCGATCAAGACCTTGGAGGGCAAGGCGCTCGACGCCAAGCAGATCCGTGCCGTCCTCGAGGAGCACCTGCGCAGCACGGCCGTCTACCTCCGCCCCGAGACGGCGCAGGCGATGTTCGTCCAGTTCCTCAACGTGCAGCAGTCCATGTCCATGAAGGTGCCGTTCGGCATCGCCCAGTGCGGCAAGTCCTTCCGCAACGAGATCGTGGTCGAGCACTTCATCTTCCGGAGCTGCGAGTTCGAGCAGATGGAGATGGAGTTCTTCTGCGAGCCGGGCACCCAGAAGGAGTGGATGGAGTTCTGGCGCGCCGAGCGGATGAACTGGTATCAGAAGTACGCCAACGACAAGTCCGCGTTCCGCTTCCGGAAACACGAGGATAACGAGCTCGCGCACTACGCCGACGACTGCTACGACGTCGAATACCAATACCCCTGGGGCTGGGGCGAGCTCGAAGGCATCGCCTCGCGCACCGACTACGACCTGACCAAGCACGCCGAGGCCTCGGGCACGAAGCTCAGCTACTTCGACCAGCAAAAAAACGACCCCGCCACCGGCAAGCCGGGCTGGCGCTATACGCCGTTCGTCATCGAGCCGGCCGCGGGCCTGACGCGCTCGCTGCTCTGCTTCCTCATCGACGCCTACGCCGAAGAGGCCGGCACGGACGCCGAGGGCGAGGGCAAGACGCGCACGGTGCTCAAGCTGCACCCGCGGCTGGCGCCGTACAAGGCGGCGGTGTTTCCGCTGGTGAAGAAGGACGGGCAGCCCGAGATCGCGATGAAGATCGTCGACCAGTTCCGGAAGCTCGGCCTCAACGTCAGCTACGACGACAAGCAGTCGGTGGGCAAACGCTACGCGCGCCACGACGAGATCGGCACGCCGTTCTGCCTAACGGTCGACAACGACACCTTGACCGACGGCAGCGTGACCGTGCGCGACCGCGACACGGCGAAGCAGGAGCGGCTCCCGATCGACGCCGCGGTGCTGCACGTCAAGAAGTGCCTCGATACGTCGGCCTGAGAGGAGGGTCCGGATGACGGAAAATTCGCCCTTTCTCGAAGCGCGCCGCGCTTACGCCCCGCGCATTCCCGCGGCGCTCGCCGACCTCGGCACGCTGGTCGCCGAGCCGGAGCCGTCGGGGGCCGCCGCCGACCGGACCATCGCCGGGCTCTTCCCCCTGACGGCGGGCCAGGGCCTCCTCAAACTCGTCCGCCGGAGCGCCGGCGGGCGCCACCCTGAGCGCCCGCTGAAGGTCGGCGTCGTGCTCTCCGGCGGCCCGGCGCCGGGCGGGCACAACGTCCTCTGGGGCCTGTTGGACGGGCTGTCCGAGCTGTGTGGCACGGCCCGGCTGACGGGCTTCCTCGGCGGCCCCGGCGGCATCCTCGCCGACAAGACGCGGGACCTCACCAAGGATCTGCTCGACCGCTACCGCAACACCGGCGGCTTCGACGTGATCGGCACCGGCCGCGCCAAGCTCGAGACCGAGGCGGACTTCGCGACGGCCCGCGCCGTCCTCGAGCGCCGCGAGCTCGATACCCTCGTCGTCATCGGCGGCGACGACTCCAATACCAACGCCGCGGTGCTCGCCGAGTACCTGCTCGCCAAGGGCTCCAAGGTGCGCGTCGTCGGCGTCCCGAAGACGATCGACGGCGACCTCAAAAACGAGCGCATCGAGGCCTCGTTCGGCTTCGACACCGCCGTCAAGATCTACTCCGAGCTGATCGCCAACATCGCGCGCGACACGCTCAGCACGCGCAGGTACTACCACTTCGTCCGCCTCATGGGCCGCTCGGCGAGCCACATCACCCTCGAGGCGGCGCTCGCGACCCAGCCCAACCTCGCGATCGTCTCCGAAGAGGTCGCGGCGCGCGGGCTGACCCTGCGCCAGCTGGTCGCCGAAATCGGCGGCATGATCCAGGCGCGGGCCGAAAACGGCAAGAACTTCGGGATCATCCTGGTGCCGGAGGGACTCATCGAGTTCCTTCCCGAGATGAAGGTGCTGATCCGCGAGATCAACCAGGTCCTGGCCGACCACAAGGACTACTGCGGCTCCCTCTCGGGCTTCACCCAGCAGAGCGAGTTCGTCCTGCCGAAGCTGTCCCACGACGCCGTCTACAGCTTCATGACCCTGCCGATCGACATCCAGCGCGAGCTCCTGATGGAGCGCGACCCGCACGGCAACGTCGTGGTCTCCCAGATCGAGACCGAGAAGCTCCTGATCGAGCTCGTCGTCGCCTTCCTCGCCGAGGAAAAGGCGGAGGGGCGCTTCCACGGCACCTTCGGGCACCAGCACCACTTCCTCGGATACGAGGGGCGGTGCGCGGCGCCGAGCAACTTCGACGCCGACTACGCCTACGCCCTCGGGCGGAGCGCCGCCGCCCTGGCCGGCGCCGGGGTCACGGGCTACATGGCGGTCGTCGCCGGACTCGCCCGCCCGCGGAGCGAGTGGCAGGCGTTCGGCGCGCCGCTGGCGGCGATGATGACCCTCGAGACCCGGGGCGGCCACGTCCGTCCCGTTATCAGGAAGTGCCTGGTATCATTGAATGGCCGGGCGTTTCGGCACTTCGCCGCGCACCGCGCGACGTGGGCGCTGGGCGAGCATTACCGCTTCGCCGGCCCCATTCAGTATTTTGGACCGGAAGCACTGACGGACGCACCGCCTTTCTCCCTCGTCCTCGAAAACGAGCGACCTTTGACCGGAGTTTGAAGCTTGGAAGAGACCGGTAACGGCAACAACTCAGGGAACGCGGCGGGGCCGGGCGGCGGCGAGAAGCGCGGCCGTCGGCGGCGCCGGCGTGGCGGCAAAGGCAAGAGCGGCGGCGAAGGGGGCGAGGCTTCAGGCGGCGGTGAAGGCGGCGAGGGCGAAGCGCCGCGTGCGGCCGGGCCGCGCGAGGGCGGAAACCGCGAAGCCGGCGCGCGCGAGCCACGCGACGGAAACCAGGCCGCACCGCGTGAGCCGCGTGAGCCACGTGAGCCACGTGAGCCACGTGAGGGCGGAAACCAGGCGGTGCCGCGCGAAGGCGGCGGCCGTGGCGGCAACCGCAACAATCAGCCGCGCGAGGCCCGTGCTCCAGGCGGCGGCCAGCCGCGCGCCGACAAGGCGACCGGCGGCGGCGGCCAGCCGCGCGGGGAAAAGTCCACCGGCGGCGGCCGCGGCGACAAGCGCCGGGGTGGTGGCGGCGCCGGCGGCGGCGGCCGCGACCGGGGCAAGAGCGGCGGCGGCGGGAAGTCGCAAGGCGGCCAGAAGTCCCGCGAAAAGGGCGATAAGGACAAGCTCAAGAAGATCCTGGCGGAGATCTCCCCGCGTCGCACCGACCTGGGCGACGTACCGGTCAAGCACGTCATCCGCCGTTATGGCTTCGTCCTTTACGAAACGTTTGCGGCCGCGAAGGCCGACCTGGCGACCATCGCGCAAAAGGCGCAGGAATACGATCAGCTCAACATCGTCATCCGCGCCGAAGGTAATATGGACGATGCGGAGCTCAACCTCTCGCCCCAGGTCAAGGTCTTCGCGGGCACCGCCTGGACCCTCATTCACGAACGGAGAAAGACCGATGGTTGGTACGACGAGCCGCGCTGAGCGGACCGCCTGGGGGCTGGCGCTTGCCGCCCTCATCATGACCGGCACCCACGCCCCGCAGGCGCGCGCCGCCGACGTCCCCGACGCGGTCGCCGTGAGCCTCGAGGCCGCCGACCTGGCCGGCCTGGCGGCCGGTATCAAGAACGAGTTCTTCGCCCACCCGATCGAAGGCCGTACCGACGAGCGCTACGAGCAGAGCTACTGGCTTTCGACCTTCGGCATCGAGGGCCTGAGCTACCGGGTCGCCGTCGACCGGATCACCCTCGCGCCGCGCAATGGCCGCCTGCATGCCGCGGTCACGCTAAGGGACCTCGAGGTCAACGTCGACCGGATCTTCTTCAACACCTCGGGCTCGCTCTATTGCAGCGACATGCCGCTCAGCTCGGCCGGCGGCACCATCCCCGTGTCGGCGGAGCTCGTGCCGCACGCCGAAGGGCGCGCGCTCGACGTCCAGGCGAGCGCGGTCCACGTCGGCCTGACGGCCGGCAACTATGAGCCGGGCGAGCCGGCCGCATGCCAGGTCGTCCCAGGCCTCAACTGGCTCCTGCGCAAGACGTTGCCGCTCGTAGCCGAGCTCCTGCGCCCGGCCCTCGAGCAGACCATCGAACACCGCATCGAGGCCGAGGCGCGCACGCTCGCGAGCAGCTTGACCGACGTGCTCACGGCGGAAATCACGCTGCCCTTCGCCGTAGCGCCGGCCCCGGCGTTTAACGCGACGATCGGCCTCTGGCCGTCCGCCGTGGCGGTGACGGCGGAGCGCTTTCAGCTCAAGTTCGGCGCCACCGTCGCCTTCGACCCCGACCGCAAGCGCCCCGCGCGCGACGGCA
>JAYVWD010000568.1:0-5017 GCA_043786345.1 Pseudomonadota bacterium | reverse complement strand
GAGAAATGGTCGGATGCTAGGCGCCGACCGGAGCGGAAACCGGAGTTTACGTCGCGTAAATGAGGATTTCCGCGATGGTCGGCAACGACGCAGACGGCCTTTTATCGACAGACTTTGAGCGTGGCAGGTCGTCCGCGCGGCGGACGACCCCCCTCCTGTGCTGGAATCAGTTGAGCGCCGCAAAAGGGCTGCGAGGACCCTGCGGCAGATCGCGGAGACGCGCTTGAAGCTTCGTCAGATCCAGAGGCTTGCGAAAGTACCCCGTGGCGCCGAGGCGCGTCAGCAAGGACGCGGTCTGGGTGTCGTCGGCGGACATCAGGAAGACCGGCAGATCCTCGGATTCGGACCGGATCCGGTTCAGCAGAGTGATCCCTGTCATGCCCGGCATGTGAATGTCCGATACCACGGCGCAGACCTCGGGCCGCCGGCTGAGCTCCAAGGCGTGCTGCGCCTGCGTCGTCACGACGGTCGCGAAACCGGCGTCCCGGACGAAAATGGCCACGAGCTCGAGAATGTCCGGGTTGTCGTCGACGACGACGACCGGCGAACTCGCGCAGGCGAGAGCTGAAACGCGCATGGACCACCTATCAAAAGGCATCGGCCGAGAACGCTTGCGGGCAGCAAAAGCATGGATCTATCTCCGCTATAGATCGCTTTTTTCGGCAAGAAAACTGTTTTCTTGCGGTCGAACCGAAAACAGACGTTTTTTTGTTTATGCCGGCCAACCCCTTTTGGCGCGGCGCCGGAACGGCCCTCCATACTTTTTGTTTTAGCCGTCGTGGCAGGCTGTTAGCCGCCGCGGCGCCAAGATGAGATAAGGCTGTTGACGGCCGGGAGGAGGTACTTCCTAGCCTTCCTCAACATCCGCCATCTACGTGCTACCCCTCGACCTGCCGTTCCCGCTCAAGCTGGGGGCGATCGTGGCCGTCGCGCTCCCCGGCTCGGCGCTGCTGGGGAATGCCCTTAAGGGCATCGTCTAACGCGCGTCAGGTCAGGGCGAGAGCCCCATCTCCTTCGCCTTCTCCATCAGCTCCTGGCGCTGCTCGTCGGTCATGCCGGCGAAGATCTTCTGGGCCTCGGCCATCATGTCGGCGAAGTCGGCCTTCGGAAAGAAGATGATCTTCTCGGAGGTCTTCTCGTGGGCGATCCCGCGCTCGTCGAGGGCGGCGAGGGCCTTGTTGAAGTTGAGCCCTTTTTCGTACGCGACCTCGTACATGCGCTCGAGCGGCAACGCCACGCGCTGTGCCGGGAAGCCGTTCTTCGTGAGGGTCTTGACGATATTGGCCAGGAACGGCTCGAGCGGGGTGTCTTCAGCCATGGGGTCTCCCGGGTGTGGTCAGGGGCACCCTCCGTAAATGGCCGCCCGCCCGGCCGGTGTCAAGGGATCTGTCGCCCGGGGCGCTCTACTAAGTATTTAGTAGACTCTACTAAGACTTTAGTTTAGGCTCGTTTCATGATGCGAAAAAAGAAAACCCCCGGCGCGGCACGGCTTCTGACCGGGGTCGAGCTCGAGCTGATGACGATCGTGTGGCAGCGCGGCGACGTGACGGTCAAGGACGTGCTGGAGGGCCTGCCGAAAGGGCGCCGGCTCGCCTACACCTCGGTCGCGACGGTGCTCAAGATCCTCGAGACCAAGGGCGTCCTCGCCTGCAAAAAAGACGCGCATGCGCACACCTACGCGCCGCTCGTCGCCAAGGAAGAGTACGAGCGCGCCGCGGTCGAGCACGTCGTGACGAGCGTGTTCGAGGGCGAGCCGGTGGCGCTGGTGCAGCGGCTCCTGAGCGACGGCAACCTGAGCGCCGACGACCTGGCGCGGATCGAGGTGGCGATCAAGGCGCTCGCGGAGCGCGGGAGGGAGACGCTATGACCGGAGGCCTCGTCGCGGAAGCCTACTTTAGCGCGCAGCTCCTGCTGCTCGCGGGGTATCCCGCCGTCAAAGCGCTCGCGGCACGGCCGCGGCTCGCGCTCGGGCTCGCGCGGCTGGCGTTCGCGGCCTGCATCCTGGCGCCCGTGGCGGCGATGGCGGCGCGGCCGGCACATGCGCCGCTCATCGGCGGCGGCCCGACTTCGATGGCGGAAATCGACCAGGAGGGCGGCGACGCCGGCTGGGCCGGGCCACCGCGCGCGCTGGCGACGATAAGGGGCGCGGCGCCCGCGGCGTCCTGGACGGCCGCCGCGGGCTGGCTCACGGGCCAGGCCTGGCTCGGCCTCGTCCTCCTCGGGTTCGTCGTGCGCGGCGCGGCGCTCCTGCGGGATACGCGGCGGCTCCGGCGCCTGCTCGGCGCGGCACAGCCCTTCCGCCGCCGCGGCCGCGCGCACGTCCTGGTGAGCGACCGGACGGCGGTGCCCTTCGCCGTGCGGACGCCCCGCCGCGCCGTCGTCGTGCTGCCCCTCGCGACGCTCGGCGAGCCGGCGGAGGCCCGCATCGTCCTCGCCCACGAGGCGCAGCACCACCGCCAGGGCGACTGCGCCTTCGCCTACGCCCTCGAGGCGGCGCGCGCGGTGTTTTTCGCGAGCCCCGCCGTGCATGCCTGGGCGCGCCGGCTTCAGGACCTTCAGGAATTCGCGTGCGACGAGGCGCTACGGGGAAAAAACCGTGCACCTCGCGGCCGGCAACACGCTGGCGCAGTCGAATACGGAGTGTCAGGAGCAGATCACCGCCGACCTCGGCACCGGACCGGCCGGAATCGGCCTGCGCGGCTACGGGCTCGAGGTGACCGCCCGGAGCCCGCACGAGCTGGCGATGGGCGCGGACGCGCTGACGGTGGCGCAGATGCTGACCGCTTACTCCGCCCTGGCCCGCGACGGCTCCAAGGCCGCCGGCATCGTCCGCGGCATGCTCGAGCGCGTCGTGACGGAGGGCACCGGCCGCCGGGCCGCCGTCCCGGGGCTGCGGATCGCCGGGAAAACCGGGACGGTCGGCGGCGAGGGGCGCCAGCGGCTCGCGATCTTCGCGGGGTTCGCGCCGGCCGCGGAGCCGCGGATCGCGGTCTACGTCGCCATCGAGGATCCGAGCCCCGCCGGCGGCCAGAGCGCGAGCGGGGGCAAGGTCGCGGCGCCCGTGTTCCGCGAAGTCCTCGAGCAGGCGCTGCCGCGCTGAAGGGAGGTTAAGTCGTGGCGAAGACCTTCCGGCGGCGGGCGTGCGCGGTGATCGTCCATGGCGAGCTGGTCCTGGCGGTCCGGCTCGAGGACCCGGCCTCGCGCGCGCTGCTCGCGACCCCGCCCGGCGGCGCGGTCGAGCCGGGGGAGAGGCCGGCCGAGACCGCCCGGCGGGAAACCCGCGAGGAAACCGGGTACGAGGTGACGATCGACGCGGCGAGCGGCATCGTCGTGCGCTACGACTTCGTCTGGGACGGGCAGGTCTTCGACTGCGAGACCCACTTCTTCCGCGGGCGGCTGGCTCAAGCCTGGGCCGAGCCGCCCGCGGTCAAAGACGCCGCCTATCACCGCGGCGCGTTTTGGCTCGAAAAGACGGCCGCCGCGGCGACGTTCGGGTTTGACGCGGCGGTCCGGGACGCGATCCTCGGCCTTCTTTAGAAGGCGACGACGCGCAGCGCGATGGTGGTGCCAGCGGCATTCGGATGCGATGCCTCGAGCGGCGCCAGCGGCGCCGTGTCCGAGACCTGGCCTTGCGCGAGGTAGAGCGTCTCGAGGTCGAGCAGGCCGGCGAGCGGGGCGACGTCGGTGAACGGGTTGTCGCGGGCGCTGATGGTGACGAGGCGCGTCAAGGTCGCGAGCGGGTCGAGGCGGGCAACCTCATTGTAGTAGAACGTCAGCTCCTTCAAGTCGCGCAGCGCGGCGACCGGGCCCAGGTCCGCGATGTGGTTGACCCCGGCGTTGAGCGTCGCGAGCGCCGGCGCCTGGGCGATGCCGTCGAGCGCGGTGAGCTGGTTATCGGTGATGCTGAGCCACGTGAGTTTCGGGTGGACGCCGAAGTCGCGGAGCGTCGCGACCAAGTTGTAGTCGGCGCGTAGCCAGGCGAGCTGGCCCATCTTGGCCAGCGGCGCCAAGGACACGATCCTGTTGTTGAAAAGGTCGAGGTGCGTCAGCGCCGTCAGGCCCGCGAGCGGCGCGGCGTCGGTGACGAGGTTGTAGCCGAGGTTCAGGTCCTCGAGCGCCGTCAGGCCGGCGAGGGGCGCGAGGTCGGCGACCCGGTTCTCCCAGAGGCTCAATTTCTTGAGCTTCTTGAGGTTGGCGAGGGGCGCGATGTCGGAGATCGGGTTCCGGCCGTCGCCGTTGCTCACCTCGAGGTCCTCGAGGTTCACGAGGGCGCGCAGCGGCGTGAGGTCGGAAAGCGCGTCGACGGCGTAGATCTGCAGGGTCTTGAGGTTCGGGAGGGCCTCGACGCCCCAGAGGCTCGCGAGCGGAGCGATACCGAGCCGCAGGGTCTCGAGCTTGGCGTGCTCGCCCAGGTTTTCGAGGCTCGTATACGCGTTGGCCATGAGGTCGAGCTCGCGCAGGTCCTGCATGCCGTGGAGCGGCGCGAGGTCGACGATGGCGTTGTCGCGGAGGTCGAGCTTGCGCAGCGCGGTGAGGCTGGTGAGGCCAGAGATGTCCGCCAAGGCCATCGGCGCCCGGGCGAAGCCGCTGATCGTGAGGTCGCGCAGGGATTGCAGGGTCGCGAGGCTCTCCAGGGTCGGCGGCGCGGTGAGGACGATCTCGGGCGAAAGCTTGAGCGTTTTAAGCGCGTGCATCTGGCCGAGGGGCGCCAAGTCCGGGGTCGCGACCTTGACGTCGAGCTGCTTAAGCCCGGTGAGCGTCGCCAGCACGCCCAGGTCCCGGAGCGGATTCACGGGGACGATCAGGAAGCCTTCACTGCGGAACTCGGTGGCGCCGAGCGTCAGCTTGGTCCGGCCGACGAGGGCGTTGGCGGCGGCTTCGCAGTTGCCTTCGGTGATCGGGCCGCGGACGCCGGCCTTCTCCATCACGATCTGGACGGTGTTTTGCTGGTCGGCGCTGAGGTCGGGGCGGGCGCAGTAGTCGTAAAACGTCGGCGACGCGCTCAAGGCCAGACCGA
>JAYVWD010000567.1:0-17717 GCA_043786345.1 Pseudomonadota bacterium | reverse complement strand
AAATGCACTCAATCATCGCCGCGAAAATTCGCAAAAGGACTGCCCGATAGAGCTTGCTGCCAAGTTGAAGCCGCAGCCGGCCATCACGGCGTTGAACTGCTCGCCGCGAAGCCCCAGGAGGAAGTTGCGGTCCAGGCGATGATCCTGCTTCACGTGTCCGATTACCGGCTAGGGTCGCGGCACGGCCACGGAGCTTCATCTTTACGGCGTCGGAAGACTCTTTCGAACTCTTGCCTTGCACGAAGACGTCGGTTGAAAAGACAAGGCCTGCTGAGCCCTGATAGCCCCTATCGCAGTAAGCGGCCCGCGGAAAGGCACCCGTCATCGATTTGATCTGGGTCAGGACGTCCGGGACCGTGTGGCCATCGAATGGGGCGTCTGGAAAGGAATTGACGCCGACGATCCAGGAGCCCTTAACGGCGGTAGCAACGGATACCTTCGAGCCGAATTCATATTTGACCCGAGTTTTGCCTTTCGCCATGCAGACGACCTCGGGAGCATGGACGCTGTATTTTTTCTTTTTTGAATTCGTTTTTTGACCGAGGATTTTTTTGGCGATTCCGAGGAGGCGATCTGTTGCGGCCGACCGGGCCGACAGCTTTCGCTCAAAGTCGCGCAGGACTACGTTAAGTAATTGGCGCGCTCGCGTCTCGCGCCCGCACTCGTGATGGTGGACGTTGTCGTGATCGTAGTCGTTGTCGCGCTCGACCATGATCTTGGCGCCCTCAATTGCACCTTCGACTTTGTTAAGCCTGACGTCATGACGAGTTTTTGGTGAGTGCCGGTCGCCAGGTTGAATGCGCTCCGCATTCGGTGCATACGACAATTCGCATCAATTCATTGAGCCACCGTCGAATCTCAGTCAGCGGCGGCAGACATTTTTTTTCCCCGTCCCTGGCTGCGGGTCAGAGTCTGCAGGAAGTCGTAAGCCATGAAGCAGAGCGCGACGTGGTGGTGAAGACCGCGCCATAAGCGACCTTCGAAGTGATCGAGGCCGAGCTCTTCTTTGAGCTGCTGATAGCTTTGTTCAACTTTGTAGCGTTGGTGTGCGAGGCGAATGATCTTCTTCGGCGTCGTCCGCGGCGGGAGGCTTGAAACCGAGTACTTGAAAGTGCCGTCGCTGAGTCGCTCGATCACGAGCCATCGCTCGGGACCTATTCGACGAAACGGACGCGCGACCGCTTCAAAAACTCGTTTGGCCACCACCTCGACCGTGATCGGCGTCTTGTGATGGATTTTCACCTTCGTGACGTACTCTCGATCGGCAAAGAGCTGGCGGGCCCAATCAGCCGCCGACTTTGACCTTCTCCTCTTGTCTGCGGGCCGCGCGTGCATCCTCGGACGCCCACCCTTACGACCGGCAGGCAAGTCGTCAGGCTCATCGACGTCCACGCCGCCGTCCCAAAAGGTATCGTCCGCGCGGCACTGCGCGACGAAGGGAATACTTCTCTTGTCGAGTTCGCCCAGAAACACGCGGTTGGCGCCGTAACCGGCATCGGCAAGAAGGACCTCGGGGTGGCAGTCGGGGGTAGTTGCATCGATCAGGTCAAGCGCGATGCGCCATTTTTCCTTGAAGGAAGTGTGCTCGTCGGGGATACCCGCCGACTTCATTCGCTGAAGATCTGACGTCCAGGCTTCAGGAAGGTACAGCCGCGCCGCCAGCGGGAAATGTGCCCGCGGTCCAACGCCTTGGAGCGACACCAGGCATTGGCAGTTGGAGAGTTTACCAAGCGCACCGCAATATTGATGCGCAACGCCAACAGAGGCGTCGCCCTTCTTCGGGAGCGATGTATCGTCGAGCACGAAGATCGCGGATTTCATGCGAAAGCGCCGGAGCATGTCGCGCCGCAGCTCCGCGGTCAGATTGTCGCTGTCCCAAGGGCTTTGATTGACGAACTGCTGAAGCGCCTGCACATTTCCACCGTCAACCCTGCCAGCAAGCGGCTCAACCGACTTTCGCTCACCGTTTAGGATCAGCCCCGACATATAAACCGTGCACCAGTGTCGGCGCTCGCTGCGGCCAAAGACCGACCGGAACTCGTCTACGTATTCGGTAAGGCGCTCGCCAACAGCGGACAGTTCTTTTTGCTTCATTGGAAACCCAGGTTTGTTTGGGCTACCATATCAAAAGATTAGGCCCATGCACTTAACGTAGTAGTGCTAGGAGCGTGGGACACATTCGGCGTAAGTTCCGGAAATCGCTGCTTGCGCGCGAAACAAGCAATTTTGCAAGCCCGCGAAAGGCAAGCAACTGTTCCTCGCTAAAACCGAATGTGTCCCGCGCTCCTAGGCCGCTCCCAGCGCCGTTCTGCGCGCCGACGCCGACGCCGACGCCGACGCCGACGCCGTCGTCGGCAACCTGCCGGGGGTCCATCCGGCGGAGCGCGCGCCTGGCCGCTAAGTCACCCGCCCCATCGCCTTCACAGGATCTGCTCCAGGAACCGCTGCGTCCGCACGCTCTTGGGGGCGGTGAAGAACTGTTCCGGCGGCGCGGTCTCGACGATCTCGCCCGCATCCATGAACATCACGCGGTCGGCCACGGTCCGGGCGAAGCCCATCTCGTGGGTGACGACGATCATCGTCATGCCGGTGCCGGCGAGCTCGACCATGACGTCGAGCACCTCCTTGATCATCTCGGGATCGAGCGCCGAGGTCGGCTCGTCGAAGAGCATGATGCGCGGGCTCATGCAGAGGGCGCGGGCGATGGCGACGCGCTGCTGCTGGCCGCCCGAGAGCTGGCCGGGGAAGCGCTGGGCTTTTTCGGGGATCCTGACGCGCTCCAGATAGGACATCGCGAGCGCCTCGGCCTCGCGGCGCGGCATCTTCTTCACCCGGACCGGCGCCAGGCAGAGGTTGTCGAGGACGCTCAGGTGGGGGAAGAGGTTGAACTGCTGGAAGACCATGCCGACCTCGCGGCGGACCTTGTCGACGTGGCGCAGGTCGTCGTCGAGCTCGATGCCGTCGACGACGATCCGACCCTTCTGGTGGCGCTCGAGGCGGTTCAGGCAGCGGATCAGCGTCGACTTGCCGCTCCCCGACGGGCCGCAGATGACGATGCGCTCGCCGCGCGCGACGGCGAGGTCGATCCCTTTAAGGACCGGAAGCTCGTCGAACCACTTGCTCACGCCTTCGAGGCGGATGATGTCGTCAGTGCTCATGCGCCCGGATCCGTCCTTCGAGGCGCTGACTGTAGCGCGACATGGAGAAACAAAACACCCAATAGACCACGCCCGCGAACACGTAGCCTTCGGGCGCGAACCCGAGCCAGTTGGCGTCGGCGAGCGCCGTCTGGATCATGCCGAGCAGGTCGAACATCCCGATCACGAGCACCAGGGTCGTGTCCTTGAAGAGGCTGATGAAGGAGTTGACGATGCCCGGGATCACCTTCCGCAGGGCCTGCGGCAGGATGATGAAGGTATGGGCCTTCCAGTAGCTCAAGCCTAAGGCCTCGGCCGCCTCGAACTGGCCGCGCGGCACGGCCTGGAGGCCGCCGCGCACGACCTCCGCCATGTAGGCGGCGGAGAAGAGCGCGACGCCGATCAGGGCGCGCAGCAGCTTGTCGAAGTTGACGCCTTCCGGCAGCGTCAGCGGCAGCATCACCGAGGCCATGAACAGGACCGAGATCAGCGGCACGCCGCGCCAGAGCTCGATGAAGGCGACGCTGAGCCCTTTGACGACCGTAAGCCCCGAGCGCCGGCCGAGCGCGAGGAGGATGCCGAGCGGCAGCGAGGCGGCGATGCCGGTGAGCGCGATGACGAGGGTCAGCATCAGGCCGCCCCAGAGCGTCGTTTCGACCTCGGCCAGGCCGAGCATCCCGCCGTAGAGCAGCACGAAGGCGGCGACCGGAAAGACCAGGCCGAGCAGGAGGGCGACCGGCTTTTTCCAGGGGAATCTCGCGAAAAAGAGCGGGCCGGCCAACGTCACCAGCAGGCCGAGCACCAGGTTGACGCGCCAGCGCTCCGAGTCGGGGTAGAAGCCGTAGACGAAGTTCAGAAAGCGGACGCGGATGAAGACCCAGCAGGCGCCCGTGCCCGTGCAGTCGGTGCGCATCGCGCCCGCGAAGGTCGCGTCCAGTACGGCCCAGCGGAGCGCGTGCCAGCCGATCACAAGGACGACGGCGAGGCAGCCGACGGTGACGGCGCCGTCCCAGCGGCTCGGAAACAGGTTTTTGCGCACCCAGCGGGTCATCGCGACACCAGCGCGATCCGGCGGTTGTAGGCGTTCATCGCGACGGAGATCGCCAGGCTGGTGAGGAGGTACACCCCCATCGTCAGCGCGATGACCTCGACCGCCTGGCCGGTCTGCATCAGCGCCGTTCCGGCGAAGACGAGCATGAGGTCCGGGTAGGCGATGGCGGCGGCGAGCGAGGAGTTCTTGGCGAGGTTCAGGTACTGGTTGGTGAGCGGCGGCACGATGACGCGCAAGGCCTGCGGCACGACGACGAGCCGGATCGTCTGGGCGCGCGAGAGGCCGAGCGCCTCGGCCGCCTCCCACTGCCCCCGCGGCACGGCGAGGAGCCCGCCGCGCACGATCTCGGCGATGAAGGCCGCGGTGTAGGTCGAGAGCGCGATCAACAGCGCGATCAGCTCCGGCAGGAGCGTCACGCCGCCTTCGAAGTTGAAGCCGCTCTGAACGGGGATGTCCCAATGAAACCCGCCGGCGAACGAGGGCCAGGGCAGGTAGAGGCCGCGCATGTTGAGGTAGACGGCGCCGAACAGCGCGTAGCTCTGGCGGACGTCCGGCAGGGAGCGCAGGGCGGCGAAGTACCAGATAAAAATATGAAGCAATAACGGTATGTTACGGACAATTTCGACGTAGGCGAGGGCGAGCCGCGACACCAGAAAGTTGGGCGCGAGGCGCGCGATCCCGACGGTGAACCCGATCACCGTCGCGAAGAAAATCCCGAGGACCGAGACGAGTCCGGTGTTGAGGATCGCGACGAGGAACGCCCGCCCGTAGGAATCGTCCTCGTCGTAGGGGATCAGGTGCTGGATCACGCTGAAGCCGGCGCGGTTCCCGAGGAAGCCGAAGCCGGAGGCTATCCCCGAGCGCCGCAGATTCATCACGACGTTGTGCGCGGCGAAGCCGAGGGCGCCGGCGACGATGAGCAGCGCCAATACCTGCAGCGCCCGAGAGCGGGCCCGCGGGTCGTGCCAAACGGCCATGTCAGGGCCCCAAGCCGGCTGCGGCCATCAGCGCACCGGCATCGGGTACTGGAGGCCGCCCTTGTTCCAGAGGTTGTTCTGGCCGCGGGCGATCTTGAGCGGGCTCGCGGCGCCGAGGTTGCGCTCGAAGCTCTCGGCGTAGTTCCCGACCTGCTTCACGATCTGATAGGCCCAGTCGGCGGTCACGCCGAGGTCCTTGCCCATGTCGCCCTCGATGCCGAGGAAGCGGCGAATCTCCGGATTTTGCTCGGTTTTCAGCTTATCGACGTTCGCCTGGGTGAGGCCGAGCTCTTCGGCCGCCGTCAGCGCATAGAGCGACCAGCGGACGACGTCCGCCCACTGATTGTCGCCGTGGCGGACGGCAGGCCCGAGCGGCTCCTTGGAGATGAGCTCGGGGAGGATCACGTGGTCGTCCGGCGCCTTGAGCTTGAGGCGGTCCGAATAGAGCCCCGACTGGTCCGTGGTGAACACGTCGCAGCGGCCGGCGTCGTAGGCCGCGACGACCTCGTCGTTCTTCTCGAAGACGAGGAGCTTGTACTTGAGGTTGTTGGCGCGAAACCAGTCGGCGACGTTGAGCTCGGTCGTCGTCCCGGTGTTGACGCAGATCGTCGCGCCGCCGAGCTCCTTGGCGCCCTTGACGTTGAGCTTCTTGCGGACCATGAAGCCCTGGCCGTCGTAGTAGGTCACGCCGATGAAGTCGAGGCCCAGGGTCGTGTCGCGGACCAAGGTCCAGGTCGTGTTGCGCGACAGGAGGTCGATTTCACCGGACTGCAGCGCGGTGAAGCGCTCTTTCGCCGAAAGCGGCGTGAATTTGACCTTGGTGGCGTCGCCGAAGATCGCGGCGGCGACGGCCCGGCAGACGTCGACGTCGATGCCGGTCCAGTTGTTTTTGGCGTCGGGCGACGAGAATCCGGCGAGGCCCTGGCTGACGCCGCACTGGACGAAGCCCTTCTTCTTGACGTTGTCCAAGGTGGCGGCGAGGGCCGACGGAGATAGGGCGAGGGCGAGGACGGCGGCGGTGACTCGGATTGCTGAGGCCATAGTGGCACCCCCTTTGGGGGGTACTATACCTATTCCAAGGGCGGCGCGACCAGCGGATGTGCGAACAGCACATACATTTTGATGTTTGGCAGGACGCTGCCGCCGTTGTCCCGGACCAGACGGTTGGCCGCCAATCCGTTGATGTTCCCCAGCGCCAGGTTCGACTCCGAGCCCAGGTACTCGAAAAGGCGCTTGTTGTAGACGTCGTTGGTGGTGGTGAACGAGTCCACGGTCGAGGCGAGGACGGCGACGGCGCCGGTGCCGGGAAACGCCCGGGAGCCGGTGAGCAGCGCTGCCTCGGCGAAGGAGCGGCCATCGTTCTGGAGGCCGCCGTTCTCGCAGGCGATCTCGAGGTACACGGCGAGCTTGTCTCTGGCCGGGGCCAGGGAGTGCAGCTCGGCGGCGCCGAAAGAGAGGGAGTTGGACGCCCAGGAGTACCAGTCGGTGTAGCTGCCGTGGCCGCGGTACGCGACGATCGCGGGGCCGGCGTTGATGGCGGCGAGGGCCGAGGGGTTGTCGGCGCCGGCGCCGGCGTATTGTTTGGTGAAGGCCAGCCGGCGCGGGTTGGCGGCGGTGCGGACCTCTTCCTGGTTGGCGGTGTATTTGCCGGGGTATTCCTCGGAGTGGGCGACGAGCAGGACATTTTTGTTGGAGCCCGCCGCTTTTTGCGCGGAATACGCCTCGAGCTTGGCGGCGAAGAGCTCGGCTTCGGCGAGGCTGGCGGCCGGCAGGCGCCCCAAGCCGACGTCGGCGTAGTAGTCGTCGCCGTCGAGGAAGCTGTAGAAGGAGTCCCCGGGGGTGTTGTTGCCCCAGGCATAGAGCGGGAGGTGCGCCTCGTCGCCGAGGAGCAGCACGGAGTCGAGGTCGCCCTGCGCGTAGCTCGCCGCGATCTGCGCCTTGAGATCGGCGGGGGCGATGCCGGCGGTCACCGTCAGGATGTCGGCCGAGATGCCGGGGCGCTGCGCGGCGACGGCGATGCGGGCGGCGGCGGGCAGCAGGTCGGCGGTGGTGAGGACGAGCAGGCGGGCGGCAGATTTGGCGCCGACGCCGGCGAGGAGCTGGTCGTAGTTTTCCACCAGGTTGCCGATCTGGCTGCGCTGGAAAGGGGTTACGGCCGCGAGGCGGTGCGGGGCGCGGTGCGCCGCGAGGGGGCTGCCGTCCTTGGTCTCGCCGCGGATGGTCGCGTGGACCTTAGTCCAGACGGTCAGGCGTCTTTGCGCCGGATTGTAGTGGAGGGGCGTGATCTTGAGGGGGAGCACCGGGACGCCCGCGAGCGTCGCCTGGCCCATCGCGAGCAAAGTCTCGCTGCCGATTTCCATATCGGTGCGATAGAGCTCGTCATTGATCTGGAAGCGCACGGGGACGTTGCGGTCGGGCAGGTCGCGCTGGATCGGAGCGAGGGTGACGTCAGGGAAGACGACGCCGCCGTCGAGCGTCAATTCCACCGTGTAATAGAGGGCCGGATCGACGGCGACGAGGCGGTAGAGCGTCGGCAGATCGGGCAGGCCGACGTCGTCCAGGTTGAGCGCTTCGTCGAACCGCAGCCGGTCGAAGGTGCGTCCGCCGAGCGCGACCCGGTCGAACGCGAGCGCCGCCGGGTCGGTGGCGATGTCCACGTCGATGCGCGTCCAGTCATCTGCATGGATGCTCACGGTGACCGGGGAGGCCTGGGCGCACGTCGCGCCGAAGCAGGCGAAGGCGAGCGCGTGGAGACGCGTCATCGGGACCTCGAAATTTGAAGAAGGGGAAAAGAGCAGGCGCCAGGACGGAGCAGAAAGGCTCCAAAGCCTATTTTAGTGGCGCTGTCGCGGGGTTTCCAGGCGGCAGGAATTGCCCGGCGCCGTTCGCCGGGCGGCCGGACTAAGTCCTGGATCCGGCCTGCCGATAGGGAGCGAAAGACGCGCGAGGTGACCATGCGGCGAATGGCTTGCATACTTTGGCTGACGGCCGCGGCGGCGATGACCGCGGCGCCCGCCTTCGCGCGCGGCGGGCACGTGAGCCACAGCAGCTCGGGCAAGCACGGCAAAGGCTGGCTGGTTTTCGGCGGCATCCTGGCGCTGCTCGCGGCGGGCGGCGGGTTTCTCTTCTGGAAATTCCGCTCCGAAAATCCGGACGGCACCGCCCCCGAATTCCGCGACTGGGTCAAGGCGAAGGCGCTCGGCGCGGCGGACGACGCGCTGACCGACGACGCCGCGAAGGCGCCCGAAGCGGTGACGGCCGGCGCCGAGCCCGTGGTGAAGGCCGCGCCGGCGCCCCGGTCGGGGCTCAAGCCCTCGTACGCGGCGCCAAGGACCGAGCACGCGGCGCCGAAAGCGGCCCGCTCGCCGGTCCACGGCATCGACCTCGCCACCTATGCGAAGCTCAACGCCGCCCGCAATGCGGCCGCGGCCTTCGACGCGGGGTCGCTGGCGCCGATCCTCCTGCCTTATAAGCTGACCCCCGCGCAGTTCCGCGAGGTCGAGACGACCTGGCAGGAGCGGATGAACGACGACGCCGACCCCGATGCCATGCGCGCGATGATGGACGAATTCAACGTCGCCTCGGCGGCGGCGGCGAAATCCGCGGCCTAGAGCCGCCCTCAGGGCAGGACGACCTTCGCCGTCGGCTTAAAGGCGCTGCTGGCGTTGCGCGCCAGGACCTTGAGCTGGTTGCCGTTGAACTGCACGTCCTCGTTCCGCACCGTGACCATGCGGTTGCGAGACATGACCTGGATCTCGCCGTTCTTGGCGAGCGCCGACTCGAGCACGCCGATCCGGTTGACCCCGGCCTTCGGCAGGGCGATCAGGTCGGACTGCTGGCCGACGAAGGCCACGTTCGCGTCGAGGAGGTTCGAGATGCTGCGGATCTCGCTCTTTTTGTAGCTCGGCGCGCCGACCGTCGCCAGGATCACGCCGTTCGACGCGAGGTGGACCTTGGTCGCCATACCATCGACGGGCGCGTTGTTGTAGGTGAAGCTGCCGCTGCCGGCGATCAGGTCGAACAACACGGGAAGGTCCTGCGCCGTCTTGAGCTGCACGGCATAGGCGCCGGCCTGAAGTTTGGCGGGCGTGGTGCCTTGCGGGACCCAGCCGTTGCGCTTGGTCGTGCCGGCCGTCACCTTCGTCAGATACACGGTCACGGGCATCGCCGGGAAGTCGGCGACGGAGCCGAGGAAGAGCCGCGAGGCCGCGGTTCCGGCCGTATCCGGGCCGCCGCGCTTGAAGACGACGCCGGGCGTCAGGTTGAGCGAGACGCCGACGGCGTTCGGATTGCGCGCGAGGCCGCACACGTCATTCGCCGGGATGCGGATGGCCTGCTTGCCGAACTTGGTGCGCTGCGCGAAGACGCGGACCTTCTGGCCTGGCTCGGCCGACGAGGCGACGTCGAGGAACGGCACCCAGCTCTTGGGCTTGGCGCCGTTGAACTTCTGCGGCTCGACGAGGATCAGGACGTCGTCGGACGGGCAGTCCCCGCCTTTGAGCGAGGCGCCGGTGTAAAGGGTCAGGCTTTGGTTGGGCGAAACGACGGGCACCATCTCGGCGCCGGGGATCGGCTCGGCCATGCCCGGAAGCGGGCCCATCGAGCGGGCGATCAGGCCCTGCTTCCGGGCTTCGGCCTGTTCGGCCAGGACTTTCGCGGTGGCGGCGGCCGCGGCGAGCGCCGCGGCCTTGTCGGCTTCGATTTGCGCGAGCTCCGCGGCCGTCGGGCCGGACGGCGGCGATTTGGGCGCGGCGACGACCGCGACCTTCGGCGCGGGCACGGCCTTGACCGCGGCCTTGGCCGGCGCCAGGTCGATCAGGAACGCCGTCGGCTTGACCAGGGCCGCCTTCGGCTCGCTCGCCACGACGACGACCGCCTTCTGGACTTTGATCGCGTCGGACTTCGGATCCTTCGAGACGTAAGCCGCCGTGCCGTTGCTCGGAACGGTGACCTCCTTCGTCGCGGTCTTGACCTTGACGGGCGCGTCGTCGCGGACTTTCTGCGCGGCGAGGCCGTAACGCTCCCAGCCGATCTTACTGAGAATGGAGCTGAGCGGGTCTTTGCGAACCTGCGCCGGGCGCTTTGCGACGGCGACGAGGTTGCCCTTGTAGAGGGTCAGGTTGACGCCGTCGGTGGGGTTGCCGCCGCGCAGCGCCTGCATGTCGAGGCCGACCATGCTGTTTTCGCCGAGCTCGATCCGCTGCTTGTCGCCGATCTTGATGACGGCGCGGGAACGGTCGGACGTCACGATGGTGTCGCCGTCGTGGAACGCCTGGTCCATCGCCGCGTCGACCCAGAGGATGGACTCGCTGGGACGGAACTTGACGTTGCCGCGTTGGATGCTCAGGTAGGCGACCTTCTCGCCCTTCCGGTCCTTTGGACTCGAGAGGTCGACGAGCGCATGGACGACGCCGCCCATAGCCAGGGCCCAGACGAGCACCGCTCCGCGCCGGAAGGCCTTGCCGCCTTTACCGGAAGAGATCAGAAGCTCTTCGCCCTGAGTCACGTTGTGCCAATCGGCGCTCATATTCACCTCTGTTCTCTACCTTCGGCCAAACGTCCAAGACCTTGAGCGATAACCGCCTGTTTTTCATAAGAGTCCAATTCTTTTGATTAATACTTTGGCGCATCCCGGACGATATAGGCACTGAGGAGAACAACGACCTTGTTGAGAGTCCCCCTGCACCGCTCATTGATCGTCAAGCTTTTCGCTCTGATCAGCTTGCTGCTCCTTGGCACCATTTCGGTCAACGCCTGGCAGAACGGCAGCACGTTCTACGCCCAGCTCATGCTGCGCATTCAGGAAAAGACGATGCAGAACGCCCGCCTCACCGCGAACAGCGTCGACGCGGTGGTCGAGTCCTGGCTCAGCCAGATGATCGTGATCACCAACGGTATCAGCGGCATGCCGAAGTCGAAGTACAATGACATGATCGGGACGCTGATCTCGTCCAACAAGGAGTTCATCACCTTCGAGCTGATCTCGGCCGAAGCCGGCGACAAGCTCGACGTGCTGGCGACGGCGCGCTCGCCTTACGGCGAAGACGACCGGTACACCGGCCAGCGCGCGGCGGACGTCCACGCGAAGATCCGGACCATCTCGCGCAAATGGATGCACGGCGTCGTCAAGCGCGGGGCCGAGGTCACGGTCGCCGTGCAAAACCTGACGAGCGAGGCCGGGGTCCCGGTCCTCGCGATCGCGCTGCCGTTCGCCGTCAAGGAATCGAACTCCAAGCTCTGGGCGGTGCTCACCGTCTGGCAGACGAAGCTCTTTGCGGCGCTTTCCAACGGCGCCCTCGAGTCCGCGTTGATCGTGGACGGCGAGGGCAACGTCGTCAGCGGCTCCGACCCGAAGAGCCTGGCGCAGCGCAAGCTCGACCTCGACAACCCGGTGCTGGCCGAGGCCCGCCGCGGCAACGCCGCCTTCGGCTTCAAGGACTGGACGAATCCGCAGGGCGAGAAGGTGCTCGGCGCCTACGCGCGGATCGCGAGATACGACCTGATCGCGCTCACCTCGTCGGACGGCAAGCCGGCCTACGACGCCGTGAAGCTGATCGTGACCAAGACCCTGCTGTGGGCGGCGCTGCTGCTGCTCGCGGCGATGTTCGTGAGCTTCGTCGCGGCGCGCAGCATCACCGAGAACCTGCGCCTCCTGATGGACGTCACCGTCAAGATCGCCGGCGGCGAGTTCAAGTCGCGGGCGCCCGTGCACTCGCGCGACGAGGTCGGCCTGCTCGCCAAGGCGGTCAACCACATGGGCGCCCAGATCGAGACCCTGCTCGAGACGCGGGTCGAGATGGCGCGCCTCGAGAGCGAGCTCCAGACGGCGAAGATCGTCCAGGAGCAGTTCTTCCCGCGCGACTTGCCGCAGGATGCCCTGCTCAACATCACGAGCTTCTTCCAGCCGGCCTCCGAGTGCGGCGGCGACTGGTGGGGGCACTATAAATTGTCCGAGCGCTACCACATGCTGTGCATCGCCGACGCCACCGGCCACGGCGTCCCGGCGGCGCTGGTGACGGCGATGGTGTTCGCGGCGTCCTCGATCCTTTCGCGCCAGATCGCGACGCGCGAGCAGATCGACGGGGCCCTCGGCAGCTTCCTGCGCGAGGTGAACCACACGCTCTGCGCCTCCGGCACGGGCTCGCACACGATGACGCTCTTTGTCGCCATGATCGACATGGAAACCGGGATCCTCACCTACGCCAACGGCGGCCACAACTTCCCGCTCGTCGTGCGCAAGGACGCCTCGAACCCCCGCAACGCCCGGCACGCGAAAAAGGGCATTCGCCGCGAGATGCTGCAGCAGATGAACTCGCCGCTCGGCATCGACCCGGCCTCGACCTTCGGGGAACGGACCATCCAGCTCGACCCGGGCGACAAGATCTTCCTCTACACCGACGGCCTCTACGAGTGCAAAAACCGCGCGGGCGACCAGTGGGGCAAGGGTCGATTCCTGAAGGCGATCGAGGCCGCAGCCGACATGACCGCCGAAGAGATGAAGACCGCCGTCGTCGGCGCCGCCTACGCCCACTTCGCCGGCGAGCCGGCGGACGACGACATCACCGTCGTCTGCGCCGAGCTAAGCCGCGACTGGGGCGCGAAGGCGGCGGTGGACGAGCTCGACCTTTCCGGCCGCGGTACCGCGCAGCGCATGACCGACCTCGAGGAGATGGCGGACCCGGCCGTGGAGGTGAAACTTCCGAATGCGGGGTGATCCGGCCAAAATCCTGGTGCTTTTCGCAGCGCTCTTAGGCCTGCCGGGCGCCCTATTCGGCAAAGGCGACAAGAACGCGCAGGTAACCCGCCACGTCGTCCAGGTCGTCGTCTCGCCCGAGGCGAGCGACAAGTCCGCGTGCCAGAAGATCGTCGACGCGATGTCGTTCCAAATGCGCGCCACGCAGCGGTTCACCGTCGTCGACGAGGCGGCGATCTCGATGGACCACAAGGTCACCGTGTCCTGCGTCGGCGCGTCGATGCAGCTCACCTGGGTCGCGATCGCGAGGGCCCGGAACAAGGGCTCGACGACCCTGGCCCCGACGCTCGTGCGCAAGATCAAGGTGCGCCGCGACGGCTCGCTCATGCGCGACTTCGAGGCCTCCGGCCTCCTCGCCGCGAAGGAGCTACTGCGCGAACTGCCCTGGGAGGGCGAGGCGATCGCGATACTCGGCATCAAGTCGAAGGCATCGGTCGGCGGCGAGCTTATCCTGGGCGAGCCGAAAAAGGCCTTTGAGCAGGACTTCGTGACGCTTTCCGTCGGCTACCTCGAGGCGGAGTCCATCGGCAACTGCGTCGCCTTCGACCTCGGCACGCTGCAGGCGACCAAAGGGCGCCCCAAGTTCATCAAGATCGGCGAAGGCCTGGTGATCGACACGCACCCGTTCTCGGTCGAGGCCGAGGCGTACCTCAAAAAGTCGGAGGTCGCGGCGGACAAGATCTACTTCCGCATCCAGGCCCCGGACACCAAGAACAGCCAGGTGCGCCGCTACGTCCGTAAATGCAAGGAACGCGTCGGCGAGGGCGCCACCGGCGCGCTGATGGTCGGCGGCAACCCCAACTACCCGGGGCTCCTGTCGAAAGAGACGATCGAGCTCAACATGGTCCGGCAGCGCTCGGGCTTCTACCTCGGAACCTTCGGCACGACCAACGGCCTGCGCGTGCCTTACGTCGTCTCGGCCTACGTCCACAACAACCTCGAGATCGGCGACCACTTCGACGGCGACATGCGCGTCTATCGCACGATCCTGTCGTCGAACTACGAGGGGTCGGTCCCCAACGCCAAGTCGGAGCTGACCTTCGCGGACGTCTTCGGCGGCCTGCGCAAGTCCTACCTGGAATTCACGTTCGCCGCCGGCCTCGGCCTGATGCTGGACAAGATGAACATCCCGTTCGGGCTCGAACGCACGGTGAATCCGGAGGCCGGGACGACGGTCGACCGTTATACCGGCTTGCGCTCGTACAAGATCCGCTCCGCGTTCTACCTCTCGGCGAAGGTCGACTGGGACGAATACTGGGCCGGCTCGCGCTACGCGTTCTCGTTCTCGAGGATCAGCCCGTACCAACAGCTCAACGCGGACTTCAACCTGCGCCTGACCGATACCTGGTTCATCGGCTGGGACATGCTGCTCGAGCGCGTTTACCCGAGCGCGCTCCGCGAGCCGGGCGGGACGCTGATCAACTTCGGGGGCCACGTCGGCTTTACCATCCGCCGCGCGAAGCCCGCCGTCGAAAAACGGGTCCAGTGACCGCCCCTACCCCGCCTTGATCACCAGGCCCATCGCCTGAAGGTGCAGGCTCTGCCGGAAATAGCCGTTTTCCCGGCCCATCAGCTCGTCGTACGTCCCCTGCTCGACGATCTCGCCCCCGTGCAGCGCGACGATCCAGTCGTACTGGGCGATCGTCGCCAGACGGTGCGCGACGGCGACGACCGTACGACCGGCGCAGAACTGGTCGAGGGCGAGGTTGACGCGCGATTCCGTCTCGCGGTCGAGCGCCGACGTGGCCTCGTCGAGGAGGAGGAGTTCCGGGTCACGCAGCAGCGCCCGGGCGATCGAGAGCCGCTGCTTTTCCCCGCCGGACAGCGCGATACCGCGGTCGCCGATGGCCGTGTCGAGGCCCTGGGGCATCCGGCGGACCCGCTCGTCGAAGCAGGCCATCGTCAGGACCTCCCAGAGCCGCTCCTCGGTGACGGCGCCGCGCGCGAAGAACCCGAGGTTGTTGCGCAGGGAGTCGTTCAGGACGTAGCAGTCCTGGCTCACGACCGACACGCGGTCGCGCAGCGACGTCAGCGAGAAGCCACGGATGTCGGCGCCGTCGATCAGGACCGTCCCCGGCTCGACGTCGTAAAGGCGCAGCAGGATCGACAGGATCGTCGACTTGCCCGAGCCCGTCGGGCCGACGACGGCGATACGTTTGCCCTTGGGGATCGTCAGGTTGACGCCCTTCAAGACCTGCGCGCCGTCGTAGCCGAACCGGAGCCGGCGGAGCTCGATGCCCGTCCGGATCGCACCGAGCTCGAGGGCACCGCTGGGGACGAGGTAGGCCGGGCTCGGGGCCATCGTCTCCTCGAGCTGTTCGCACATCGGGCCGATGCGGGAGAGGCGGGAGAGCGCGATGACGACCGCGCTCGACGAGCCCGCGCAGCGGCGCATGGCCAGGAAGAAGACGAGGACGCGCGCGCCGCCGCTGTCGGCGTGCAGGACCGTGCTGAAGCGGAGCGCGACGAGCATCCCGACCGCGAGCAACGGCACGATGAATTCGTGCGAGGCATTCAGGGTCTGGACGCGGCGCTCGATCTCGACCTCGGTCGAGGCGACGTCCTCGGCGATCCCGACGAAGCGCCGGTGCGCGTCCTTTTCGCCGTTGAACGCCTTGATCAGCGGGACGCAGGACAAGGTGGTATTGACGTAGTCGGTGAAGCGCCCGAGGTTCGCGAAGTTCCGAACCGAGGCGCTGTTGATGCGCTTGTTGATGATCTTATTCGTGACGCGGTAGATCGGGTAGATCGAGACGGCGATGAGCGCGAGCCGCCACGAGATCGACACGAGCACGTACACGTAGCCGACGGTGAGCACGGTCTGCGAGATCAGGCTGCGGATCAGCGGGAGCTGCGCCGAGATCTCGAAGGTCTGGGTCATCAGCGCCGCGTAGACGCGCGCCACGCCGAGGCGGTCGTAGAAGGCCTTGCCGAACGCGAGGTAGCGCCCGAAGAGCTCGCCCCGGAGGCGCGCGAGGAACGCATGCGAGGCGTTGGACATCATGATGTTGCCGAGCGAGTCCGCGATGACCTTGATGGTCAGCAGGGCGAAGAGGATCGCGACGAGCATCGCGAAGACGTAGCGCGGCCCCATCGCCGCGATCGCCTCGGGGACGTCGAAGTGCATCGAATAGAGCTCGAAGGTCGTGAGGAGGGTGGACTCGTCGACCACCATGCTGGTCACGGGCGCGAGCAGCATCATCTGGCCCGTCTCGGCGATGCCGACGACGACGGACAGCAGAACCGGCCCGATCAGGTGACGGGGGCGCAGTCCCAAACGGACGAGGAGGTGCAGGGGTTTCGGCAAGGCGAGGCCTTAGAGAGGGTGGTCCCTCTATTCTACCCCACCAGATGAGGACGCGCCGGCGCGGGGCCCTTGGCAAAGGCCTGAGAGCGCGCGTCCCGGCCGAGGCGTTCCGGGCCGTTGCGGCCGCCGCGATTCAGGCGGCGGACATCGGCAGCAGGTAGTTGAGCATCAGCCAGAAGTGCGAGAAGGAGCCGAGCAGCACGAAAAGGTGAAAACTCCCATGAAATCCGAAGACTTCAGGGATCGGATTCGGCCGTTTCAGGGCGTAGATCAGGGCCCCGACGCTGTAGGCGAGGCCGCCGCCGAAGAGCCACAGGAGCCCTCGTCAATGGTCAGGATTGCCGCTCGCCGTTGTTGCGCCCAGGCAAAAATCTGCTCATCCGGTGCGCCCGATAACCCCACTTCTGAGGTATGGATCACGATCCAGTCGGGTTTCGACGAGCGCAGCCAAGTCGCAACCCCTCGCGGGATGTTCTGATCCAGAATGAGGTGGAATGGCTCAGACATGGGCGACAACTTTTTCCTCGTCGATCACATCGCTGGCATACTTCAGAGCCGCCGACACGTCATCTGCGGTTAACTCCGGGTACTCTTTGACGATCCGTTCGACCGTGTAACCCCCGGCGACCATTTCTAGAATGTTCTTAACCATGATCCGAGTGCCCTTGATCGTCGGCTTTCCGCCGCAAATCTTGGAATCCGATACTATCCGTTCATCGCTCATCTTTTACTCCCAGGTTTAATGGCTCGCTAGTCGGAGCTATTTCTTGAAATCCCGCTGCGCCGTCTTGCTATCACCTACCGCTTTGAAGTTCTGCCGCCCACCGCTGGGAGTCTTACCGCCGTCTATAAATCTGAGCCGTCCAGCCATCGGCTCGCTCGTGCGGCAACCTCTTCCAACTTCTCTTCGGACCACGTCTCCAAGAGTGGCGGCAAGAGCAGTTGTTCATTGAAACGTGACTTTCGCTCGGCATGAGCTTGCACGAACTGAGCGAGATCATGTTTCATCCGGATGTTTTGAAGACCGCCGCGATCATCTTTGGCGTCCAAATGCACAAAGGCAAGGCGCACAAAGGCTTGAAGCTCAGCGGCGTGTCGTTCGACAAGCTTTATCAACTGATCGCGAGCATTTAAACATCAGCCACCCCGAATGCTGGAACAAGGACGGTGATGTCTTGGCAATCGAGTCGTTTGCGCGAGACCCATGGTCGCCGATGGGCGATGACCCTACAATACGCTGCACAAAAGTATTGAGGATGCGGTGCAGCACTATGAGTACCTCGACGACAATCCGGTCCGACGACGCTACAAGCCAAAGGTTCAAAAGCGGAACCGGACGTTCCTGACGCCTGCACAATCCCGATCCCTTTTGACGCAGACCCGGAACAAGCCACTGGGTCCTGAAATCTGGTTGATGCTCCTCGCAGCGTTGAGACCGAGCGAAGTCCAGGCCCTGACGTTTGGGGCCGTCGACTCCGCGTTGCACGTGATC
>JAYVWD010000566.1:0-2518 GCA_043786345.1 Pseudomonadota bacterium | reverse complement strand
CACCTCTTCTCCAGTGGAAGGAATTGACGCCATGAAACTCGAGAGCAAGATCCTGCAGGGAACGCTGCTAACTGCCTTGGTCGGCCTCGCGACCGCCTGCGGCGCGGGCGCGCCGGACCAGCTGGCCAGCGAGCCCAAGATCATCGGCGGCCTGGACGTGCCCGAGGCCCAAGACGACGAGCGGCGCGCAAGCACCGTGGCGTTGACGACGGACGTCGAGACACACGTGGGGCAGAATCCGATTCTGATGGACGGTCATAGCTTCTGTAGCGGCACGATCGTCGGCAAGCGCGCGATCCTGACCGCGGCGCACTGCATTCAGAAGTTCGACGAGACGAGCCATGCGATCGTCGCAGGCCACATCCTCCCCGCCGACACGGACTTTCTCGCGTTCTTCGGCACCAAGGTGAACAAGGACGGCAAGTGGATCCGCGCGGTCAAGGCGATCGCGCACCCGGACTGGAGCCCGACGCAGACCCTATCGGCGCAGCCCACGGGCGCGCCGAACGACCTGGGCCTCGTCATCCTGAGCGAAAACGTGCCCGACACCATGCGCATCGCCGAAATCGGCGACAAGTCCGAGGCCCTTCCGGACAAGCTCGACCTGGCCGGCTTCGGCGTGACTTTCAGCCGGAACAACAACGACACGGGAACGCTGCGGCAGGTGACCGTGTCGAAGACGGCGGCGAGCGACGACATCCGGCGCTTTTCCGTGGGCGATTTCCTTCAAGGGGCTTGCGCCGGGGACTCGGGCGGGCCGGCTTACGTGAAGAAAGGGAACAAGTATCAGGTGGTCGGCGCGACGTCGACGGGGGCGGAGCTGCTCACGATCTGCATCGGGCTGATGAACAACTACACGGATATCCGGTTTTACAAAGATTGGATCGAGAAGACGATCGCAGAAAACTGATCGCAAAATCGGATGGACGAGAAACCGCCGGCAGATGCCGGCGGTTTTTCGTCAAGTCGCGGGCTGCGGCGTACTCCACCGCACCGGCCGGCTCCGCGCCGTCGGCGCCGCGACCTTGTCGTGCAGCACCATCCGCCGGCCCGCCGCCGCGCCGCCGATGGTGGCGATCATCGACGCCATCATCCCGCCGAAGGCCCACCACGCCGCCGACTTCGTGTACGGGTTGGCGAGTACCATGCTCAGGGAGTTCGGCAGGCCGTTGTCGTCGAGCTCCATCGTGTCGAGCGAGTCGACCGACAGCTCCGGCACGCCCATGAAGGTGCTGAGGCTCGTGACGATCCCGGTCGTCGCGAAGTAGAGCAGCCCGGCGAACACCACGCCCCAGAGCAGCGTTCCGTGCATCCACGCCTGCCCCGAGGACTCGAGGCCGATCAGGCGCGCCATGAACCAGCCGCCGAAGAACAGCGCGACGACGACGCTCAGCGTCAACCACGCGACCGAGGAGAACGCCAGGCTTTCACCGGTGATGCGGTCGCTGATGCTGAGCCCGAGCGCCGCGCCGAGGGTATCGATCACGAAAAAGGCCGCGAAGGCGACGACCGCCCCGGCCACGACCGCGCCCCAGGCCGGCGCCCGGCGGGCCCCACCGAGCTCCTCGGCGCGCG
Organism: Pseudomonadota bacterium; assembly: GCA_043786345.1. GTDB lineage: Bacteria > Bdellovibrionota_B > Oligoflexia > Oligoflexales > CAIYRB01 > JANOTL01. The sequence goes on along the minus strand of JAYVWD010000566.1, from coordinate 943 downwards.
GCACGGAGCGCGCGCCCCGATTGCGCGCCTCCGCCTCGACGCTCGCCTGCGCCCCGGCGTCCCCAAATTGCGCCCCGGCGTCGGCCGCAACCCACGCCGCGGTCGTCTGCCGGAGGAAATGGCGCTCTTCGTGGCGCAGCCGGATTCCCAGCGCCGCCAGCACCAGGCCGAAGGCGATCGCATATATCCCGACGAACCACAGCAGCGCCAGGAGGCTCACCCCGGGGACGATCATCAGAAGAGTCAAGCCCAACAGGACCGACAAGCCGCCGGCCAGACCGAGGAGCCATTCGCCCCGCACCTCCTGGCGCAGCCGACCCGCCGCGATGATCGAGAAGATCCCGGTCAACACGGCCCAGGCCGCGATCACGTCGAGCAGGATCAACAGGGTGATCCCCGGCCACGCCAGGGCGACGACGCCGAGGCTCAAGCCCACGAACCCCTCGAGGAGCAGCGACCACCACGGCCGCGCCGCGCCGACGGGGCGCAAGAGGCCGGAGGCGAAGGTGAAAATGCCGTCCGCCACGGCATAGAGCCCGAACAGCACGGCGACCGCGCCGACCGTGGGCTCTGGCCAGAGGAGCGCGGCGCCGCCGAACAGGACGGCCAGAACACCGCGAAGGACCAGGGTCCACCAGTTGCGCGCAAAGACGAGGTTCATGAGTTCTCCAAGGTTCAACGGAGCGCCCCGCCTGTCGCAAAGCGGGATCGGCCCGAAGGAATTAGGCTACGACCCCCGCGCTCAGTGCAGGGTCCGCATGCATTGATCGATCGCCGCGATGTGCTCCTGCTGCCGCGGGATCAAGGTGTCACGGATGACCTGACGGCAGATCGGGTCCGCCTCCTTGTCGCCGAGCGCCTCCTCATATTCCTTCATACCGTGCTCCTCGCCCTCCTTGAGGACCTTTAGCACGGCCTCGGCGCCGAGCAGTTTCGCGGCATT
>JAYVWD010000565.1:0-5556 GCA_043786345.1 Pseudomonadota bacterium | reverse complement strand
GGCGCGGCCGAGCGCCTTGAGGCAGGCGATCTTGCGGCTCGCGCACTCGAGGGCGAGGATCGCCTCGTCGCGCGGGTCCAAGGCGCTTTCGATCACGCGCAGCTGAATCAGGGCCTCGGCGAGGTCGCCGCGCGCGACGGCCAGGTCGAAGCGCCGGAGCGCGAAAAACCGGTCGAAGCGCGGCATGGCCAACGGCTCGATTGCGGCGGCTGCCCTAACGAGCGCGCGTTGCGCCGGGTCGAGCTTGCCGGCGAGGAGCAGGAGGCGGGCGCGTTCGAGCAGAACCGAGGCCTCCTGCGCGGGGGTTTCCGGCACGAGCCCCTGCAGCGCGGCCCCGCCGTCCCCGTGCCGGGCCCGGTAGAGGGCGCGGCTCAAGGCGAGCGCCGCGGTCCATCGCGCCGCGGAAAACGCCGCCTCGGAGAGGGCCAGCTCGCCGCGCATGCCGTGCAGGTGCACGCGGAGCTCGGCGTCGAGCGCCGCCGCGTACGCCGCATCGAACGCCGTCTCATGATAACGGCGGGCCGAAGCGGCGACACGCGCGGCCTGGTCGAGCCGCCCCTTGGCGAAAAGGGCCCGGGCCAACGCGTGACGCGCGTAAAACGGGGCCGCCTGGCGCCGCGCCGCCAGCCGCGCCGGCCGCACGTGGTACCAGGCAAAACCTTGCGCTTCCGAGGACATGCCGGCACCCCCCGCGCTTAAGAGCGCCTCCGCCTCGGGCGCGCGCCCGGTCGAGGCGAGGGCCGCCGCCACATACGCCCACTCGTCACCCGAGGGCACCGGCTTCCGTCCGCGCAGGCCGCGACCGAGCAGGTCCTCGAATTGGCCTTGCGCGAAGAGGGTTTGCGGCGTAATTGGGCGTTCGGTCGGCATCGTGGCGGCCGAAGCTACACCAGAATCCCATCGGATCCCATCACAATGCGCAACGAGTTCGAGGCCAAGGCCACCAACCACTGGACCAAGGAGCGCGAGGACAAGCTCACCGCGGGCAAGAACCTCCTCCTCAAGCCCAGCAACGCCGCCTGGCTTCTGCGGGTGATCGGCCTGCTCAACGGCGACGCCTCGATGTCCGCCGACAACGCCCGGAAATTCCTCCAGATCAACCACATGCTGACGCTCCTCAAGCCGCAGCTCGAGGACCTGGCGAGGCGGCACGCGGCCGTGCGCGTCTTCGATGCCTGCTGCGGCAACTCGTACCTGACCTTTCTGGTCGCCTGGCTCTTCCACGAAGAGTGGAAAAAGCCCGTCTTCCTGCTCGGCGTCGACCGCAACGAGAAGGTGATCGCGCGCAGCGTCCAGCGCGCCGAAGAGCTCGGCTACTCGGAATTCCTGCGCTTCGCCGCCGACACGGTCGACGACGGCACCTGGGGCCGGCACGTCCCCGGCGCCGAGCGGCCGCACCTCCTGCTCGCCCTGCACGCCTGCGACGTCGCCACCGACTTCGCGCTGGCCGCCGGCATCAAAGTGAAAGCCGACGTGATCGCCGCCGCGCCCTGCTGCCACGCGGAGCTCGCCACCAAGTGGAAAGACCTCGGCACCACGAGCAAGGACCACCCCTTCGCGCCGGTTTTCCGCACCCCGAACCTGCGCCGGGAAACCGCGGCCCAGCTCACCGACGCCATGCGCTTCCTGCTCCTGCGCAGCCGCGGCTACGAGGTGACGGCGACCGAGTTCGTGCCCGCCGACCACACCCCGAAGAACCGCCTGCTGCTGGCCGAGCGGCGCGGAAACTTCCTCGCCGCCGCGGAAGCGGAGCACAAGGCGCTGAAGGCGGCCCTCGGCGACCAGGCGATCAAGCTCGAGGAGCTGCTTAATGACCTCCCTGCCGAAACCGTCGCTCGCAGCTGAACTGGCGGCCCGGGGTTACGCCGTCGTCCCGGGCTTTTTCGCCGCGGAGCTCGTCGCGGCTCTGCGCGCGGAAGTGCAAGTGCTCGACGCGGACGGCGGGCTGAGGCCGGCCGGCGTCGGCAAAGCCGAGGATTTCCGCGTGCGCACCGACGTGCGCTCGGACCGGATCCTCTGGCTCGATCCGGAGGACTGCACGGGGCCCCAAGCCGAAGCGCTCGAGATCTTCGACGAGCTGCGAAAGTCCCTGAATCGGAGCTGTTTTCTCGGCCTTTTCGCGACCGAATGCCACCTCGCCGCCTACGCGCCCGGCGGCCACTACGACAAGCACCTCGACGCCTTCCGGCTGCGCTCACAGCGCAAGATCTCGTTCGTCCTCTATCTGAACGACGACTGGCGCAAGGCGGACGGCGGCGAGCTGCGCCTCTATCGCTCCGGTTCCGACACCGAGGTCGCCTGCGACATCCGGCCCGAAGCCGGCACCCTCGTCTGCTTCGCGAGCGAGGAGATCTGGCACGAGGTGCGCCCGACGAACCGCACGCGCCTGAGCCTCACCGGCTGGTTTCTGGGCCTGTGAAAAGAGCCTCTGCCAGAAACTCCCCGAACGGCAGCGCGCACGTGAACCCGGGCGAGATCGCGTTCAGGACGTGCAGCGAGTGCGGCGTCCGCTCGCCGACGAAGTCCATCTTGAGCCGCCGCGTGCGCACGTCATAGAGCTGCGGCCGGATCCCGCGTTTCGCCGAGGGCGGGAGGTGCTCGGCGCGGAGCCGCGGCACGAGGCGCTGCGCCGCTTTCACGAAGAGGCTCTTGACCAGGTAACGCCCCGCCTGGTGCGCATGCCGCCGGAAGCCTTGCGCATTGGTCGCATACTGAAGGGCGATCCGCCCGAGCAGCGGCACGAGCTCGCCCGCCACGATCCCGTCGAGGCCGGCGTAGTGTTCGCGGCCGAGCGCCGGCATCGCGGTAGGCCCGACGTAGACTTTGCCGGCCACCGAGCGTGTGAAATGCACCCCGAGAAACGGCAGCTCCGGAACCGGCACCGGGTAGATGTTGCCGTTGATCACGATGCCGCTCGCCGAGTCGAGCTCCCAGTAGGCGCCGCGGAAGGGGGGAATCCGGTAATTCAGGCCGCAGCCGAAGGGGCGCGCGATGCGGTCCGCGTACGCGCCGGCGGCGTTCACCAGAAAACCGAAGGTCACCGGCCCTTGCGCCGTCACTGGGACGCGCGATGCGCGCATCGATCGAAATGACCAGGTTTCCCTGCACAATCGAGGCTTTCGGGAGGAGCCGTAGCTCCGCCGCCAAGGCCTCGACGACGCTTTTGGGATCGACGCAGGCCGTCGCCGGCGAGAGCAGGGAGTCGCCCGCCGGCGTGATGTCCGGCTCGCGGGCGCGCGCCTGGGCGAGGGACACGATCGCGACGGGCGCGCCATTTTTCCGGGCGTTTTCATAGAGTCCGGGGATACGGGCGGCTTCCGCGGCGGTCGCCGGCACGATGAGTTTCCCGTATTTTTTCCACGGCAAGGCGTAGCGGGCGCAGAATTCCTCGAACGCGACCGCGCCGGCCGCACAGAATCGCGCCTTCAGCGAACCCGGCGGGTAGTAAATCCCGGCGTGGACGATGCCGCTGTTGCGGCCGCTGGCGTGGGCGGCGAGGGACGGTTCTTTTTCGATGACCAGCAGGCGCAAACCGGGGTTGCGGGCGGCGACAGCGCGGGCTATCCCTAAGCCGACGGCGCCGGCGCCGACGATGAGAACGTCCACCGCTCTGGTCGAACCGAAAGTTGGAATCTGGGCCTCCCCGCCGGCCAAAATCGCTGGCTCCGGGCCAGCGCGCCAAGATATGCTTTGAGCTACGCGATTCAACGTTCCAAGCCCAAGGGATCATAAACCAAAATGAGCGACTTCATTCCCTTTGCGTTGCCCGACATCGGGGACGAGGAGATCAACGAGGTCGTCGCCTCGATGCGCTCCGGTTGGCTCACGACCGGGCCGAAGACCAAGCAGTTCGAGCAGGACTTCTCGACGTTCCTCGGCGGCAACGGCCTCGAGTCGATCTCGGTCAACTCGGCGACGGCGGGCCTGCACCTCGCCCTCGAGGCCATCGGCCTCGCCCAAGGCGACGAGGTCCTCACCACCTGCTACACGTTCACGGCCACGGCCGAGGTCGTGCGCTACTTCGGCGCCGACCCGGTCTTCTGCGACATCGATCCTAAGACCCTCAACATAGACCCCGCGCAGCTCGAAGCGAAGATCACGCCGCGCACCAAGGCGATCATCCCCGTTCACTTCGCGGGCCTGAGCTGCGACATGGACGCGATCATGGCGATCGCGCGGAAGCACAATCTGCGGGTCATCGAGGATGCCGCGCACGCGCTGCCCACGACCTACAAGAAGAAGCTTTGCGGGACGTTTGACTCCGACATCACGGTCTTCAGCTTCTACGCGACCAAGACCATCGCCACCGGCGAGGGCGGCATGGTCGTTACGCGCGACCCGACGATCGCGAAGCGCTGTAAATTGATGAGGTTGCATGGAATCGACCGCGACGCGTTCGACCGCTACACGTCGAAAAAACCGGCATGGTATTACGAGGTCGTCGCTCCGGGGTTCAAATATAATTTGACGGATATCGCCTCGAGCATGGGGATTCACCAGCTCAAGAAGGCCTGGCGCTTTCAGGAGCAGCGGGCGGCGATGGCGAAGCGGTATGACGAGGCCTTCGCGAAATTGCCGGTGATCACGCCGCCGAAGGCGCCGGCGGGCGACGTGCACGCTTGGCATCTCTACGTGCTGCGGCTCGAGGGCGTGAAGCGCGAGCAGCGGGACGATTTCATCCAGAAGATGGCGTCGGAGTTCGAGGTGGGGTGCAGCGTGCACTTCATCCCGCTGCATCTGCATCCGTATTGGCGGGATCGGTATAAGCTGACGCCGGAGCAGTTTCCGAAGGCGACGAAAGCGTATGAGGCGGCGGTGAGTTTGCCGCTTTATACAAAGATGACGGAAGCCCAGGTGGGGCGGGTCATCGCCGGTGTTCAGGCGCTCCTCAAGGCATGACGAAAAGGCTTTTCGATCTGTTTTGGTCGGCGCTGGGCCTCGTGGCGCTGACCCCGCTCTTCGGCTTGGTGGCCGTGCTCATCAAGCGCGACTCTGCCGGCCCCGTCTTTTTCCGCCAGGAGCGGGTCGGCCGCAGTGGCGCGGCGTTTCGTATTTTTAAGTTCCGGACGATGCGCGCTGCGAGCGAAGGCCAAGGCCTGCTCACCGTCTCGAACGATGACCGGGTCACGAAGATCGGCAGAGTCCTGCGCAAATCGAAGGTGGACGAGCTGCCGCAGCTGATCAACGTGTTGATCGGTGATATGAGCCTCGTCGGCCCCCGCCCCGAGGTGCCGAAGTACGTGGCCCTTTACCCAAAAGACCTGCGCGACAAGGTGTTGACGGTACGCCCCGGCATCACCGACCTAGCCTCGATAGAGTTCCGCGACGAAAACGAGCTGCTCGAGGCGAGCAAGGACCCGCACGAGACATATCTGAACGAGATCTTGCCGAAGAAGCTCGCCTACTGCTCCCGTTACGTCGACGAGCAGTCGGTCTTCCTCGACTTCACGATCATCCTGCGCACCCTCGCCCGCATCATCGGGTTTGCTTGAAGGTCATCGCCTCGACGAGCTCGATGATGATGTGGATCACCTTGATGTGCAGCTCCTGCACACG
>JAYVWD010000564.1:0-12939 GCA_043786345.1 Pseudomonadota bacterium | reverse complement strand
CGATGCTTTCCACTTATCAGAACTTAAGCGGCCGTCGAACCTGCCGTCCTGGCAGGCACGCCGAAGCCGCCCGGCGTCATGGCGTCATTAGTGCCGGTGATACTGCTTGGGGTCAATCCCGTATTTCTCGAGCTTGCGGAGGAGCGTGACTTTGGTCATCTGCGTGTGCTCAGCCGTCTGATTGACCCGCCCGTCGAAGGCCTTGAGGGCCCGGATCAGGAACTCCCGCTCGAAGCGCTCTTTGAGCTGGGGGTAGTTGAGATCATTGACGTTCGAGAGCATCGACCCGTCCGGCGCGCCGGCCTCGCCGGGCATGGGGGACCCCGACTTGGTGCCGTCGCCGTCTTTTTTGACCAGGATCTGGATATGATCCGGCAGGGCCTCGAGCTTGATGCTGTCGGTCGTTTCGATGATGAAGGCGTGCTCGATGACGTTCTCGAGCTCCCGGATGTTCCCCGGCCAGCCATAAAGGCGCAGGGCGCTCAAGGCGCGTTTGTCGAAGCCCTTGATGGTGCGCGAGTGCAGGCGGTTGAACTTCGAGACCATGTATTCGGCCAGGGGAGCCACGTCCTCGCGGCGCTCGCGCAGCGCCGGCAGCGTGATGGGCATGACGTTGAGCCGGTAGAAGAGGTCCGAGCGGAAGGCGCCGCTGTCGATCATCTTCTCGAGGGGGCGGTTGGTCGCCGCGATGACGCGGACGTCCGCCTTGATTTCCTGGTTGGAGCCGACCGGGGTGAACAGGCGTTCCTGCAGCACGCGGAGCAGCTTCACCTGCATCTGCGGGGAGATGTCGCCGATCTCGTCGAGGAAGATGGTGCCGCCTTCGGCGAACTGGAACTTGCCGATCTTGCGGCGGTCGGCGCCCGTGAACGCGCCCTTTTCGTGGCCGAAGAGCTCGGACTCGATCAGGTTCTCGGGGATCGCGGCGCAGTTGACGGCCACGAAGGGGCCCTTCATGCGGTGCGAGTTGAAGTGGATGGCGCGCGCCACCAGCTCCTTGCCCGTGCCCGATTCGCCGCGGACCATGACCGAGGTCTCGACCTTGGCGAGGCGGTGGATGATCTCGAAGACCTTTTGGATGGACGAGCCGGAGCCGATGATCTTCCGGCCCTTGTCGAACTCGAGCGTCGGCGCCGAGAAGCTGATCTGCTCGACGAGGTGGTTCGCCTCGCAGGCGTTGTCGATCACCTGGAGCAGGCGCTCGGCGTCGATCGGCTTCTCGATGTAGTCGAACGCGCCGAGCTTGGTGGCGCGCACGGCGTCCTGGATGTTGGTGAAGGCGGTCAGGATGATGCAGAAAGTCGAAGGATTGTGGTCCTTGATCTTCGCGAGCGCATCGAGCCCCGACAGCTTCGGCATGTTGACGTCGAGGATGACCCCGTCATAGGGCCCCTTCTCCATCACCATCGCCACGGCTTGCTCGCCGTCCTCGGCGACATCCACGGAGTACTTCCGAGTCTCGAGCGCGGAACGGACGCCCAAGCGCAGCGTTTCGTCGTCGTCGACTACCAGTAACCGCATTTGACTCCTCCTGGGGGTTCCGAGGACTATGATGTGGACAGAGCCTAGTTCTTACGGCAGAGCCTTTAAAAAGTCAACCCGTTTTAATAATTCTATGAATATTACTATGCGTTTCTTAGAAAGAAAGCGTAACCATGCTTAAATACCCGGAATTCGATCCCGTCGCCTTCACCGTCCTTGGGAAGGACGTGCGCTGGTACTCCGTTATGTACATGGCCGGAATCCTCTTTGCATTCTGGTTCTTCCGCCGGGCGCAGCGGCTCGGGCGGCTGGTCCTGGAGCCCCGCCAGATCGAGGGCCTGATGCTGACCGGGGTCTTTGGAATGATGATCGGGGCGCGGACATTCTATGTCCTCGTCTATAACTTCCCGTTCTATGCGGAGCACCCGGAGCGGATCCTCCAGCTCTCCCAGGGCGGCCTCTCCTATCACGGCGCCATCGTCGGGATCGGGCTCGCCGCGCTCCTCTACGCCAAGCTCAACAAGCTCCCATACCTCAACATCACCGACCACATCTGCGTGATGGCGCCGTTCGGGATCGGCCTCGGGCGCCTCGGCAACTTCATCAACGGCGAGCTCTGGGGCCGCACGAGCGACGTGCCATGGGCGATGGTCTTCCCCGGCGCCGGTCCGGAGCCGCGGCACCCGTCGCAGCTCTATGAGTCCGGCCTCGAGGGCTGGCTGATGCTCGCGCTGATGATGACCCTTTACGCCCGCAAGCGCGCCAAGCCCGGCGTGCTCTCCGGGATCTACCTGGTCACTTACGGCATGCTGCGCATCGTCGGCGAAACCTTCCGCCAGCCGGACGCGCAGATCGGGCTGTTGGCCGGCGGAATCTCGATGGGGCAGCTCCTGAGCCTGCTGATGATCACGTTCGGCGCCGGGACCCTGGTCGTCGTCAACCGCCTGAAGTCGGCAAGCTGAAGCAGGCCGTCGGGTCGGTGCAGTTCAGGACGAGCTCGCAGGTGTCGATCCGGCCGTCGCCCGCGGCCGCGCCGCTGGTGCCGACCTTGAGGAAGTCCTGGACGCACGGCGGAAAGAGCGCCTGGCAGTTCGGCAGCGCGGCGGGGCAGGTGATGGGGATCGTGGCGCAGCCTTTGTCCGCCGCCGTTTTGAGCTTCGTCAGCGCGGCCTCGACCGCGTTCATCAGGCTGGCGGCCTGGCTGACGTCGATGAACGGGCAATTTTTCGCGGCGCTGACCACGAGGTTGAAGTTGGTGACCGAAGACAGCACCGCGTTGGCTGAGGTGTCGAGCAGGCCGATGTTCGGGCATTCCGCGCCGCCGCCCGCCGCCGAGTCCTTGATCTGGTTCAAGGCGTTGATCGTGTTGTTCAAGGCGGACGTGGCGTCGGCGATCGTCGGAACCGCGAGGAAGCCGGCCAGAATGCAGGCCGTGTTGCGCACCGCCTTGGCGTCGGGGTGCGGCGCGGCCAGGAGCGTGACGACGGCGTCGCGAAGGGCCAGGATCTTCGCGGCGCGGTCGCCGCCCGTCCCGATCAGGGAGTCGGTGACGTTGTTCAGGACCGCGTCGAAGCCGCCCGAACCGCTTCCAGCGCCGGGGCCGGCGCTCGAGGCCGAGCCCGCCGTCTTGGCCTTGTCGATGGTGCTGACGATGTTCTTGATCACGCTCCAGACGTCGAGCGAGGATTTCCCGAGCTTCGCCGCGGCGAAATAGATCCGCGCGTCGTTCGAGTCCTGGTGGCCGTCCTCGATCATGGGGCCGACGAGGGCCAGCGCGTCGTCGTACTTCTTCTTGTCGAGCAGGACCCGGGCCTGCTCGAGCTTCGCCGCCTCGTCGTTCTTGAGCGCGCTCGTCTCGGACAGCGGGCGAAAGACGTTGAACTCATCGGAGCCGCACGACGACCACACGGTCACGACGGCGAGGCAGGTTGCCACGGCCCAGAAACGGTACGTTTCCCAGAACGGAACGCCGCGTGGCGGCGGATCAAGGGGTGCGGACATGGTGGGGCTTGGCCTCCTTGGCTGGCGCGGGCTGTTTCACGGCGGGCAAGCTGGCGAACCGCGCGGCGATCCGGAGCCCGAAGCAGAGACTGATCGCGAGCGCATCGGTGACGTCGTGCGGCAGCTTCCCGCGGTCGAAGCCCATGAGCGCCTTCAAGGCCTGGCTCACGATCTCCTTGTCGGCGCGGCCGTTGCCCGTCAGGGTCTTCTTGACCTCGGCCGGGGTGATCTCATAAGTCTTGATCCCGAGCCGGGCGCAGGCCGCGATGAAGGCGCCGCGGGTCTCGCCGAGCTTGATGGCGGTGGCCGGGTTCTTGTCGCAGAACGGGGTCTCCATGACGCAGGCCTCGGGGCGGTGCTGCGCGAGCAGGCCGTGCAGCGCCTCGTGCAGGAGCCCGATCCGCTCCGCCGTTCCCAGCTCGGCCGGGGCGCGCATGACGCCCGCGTCGATCACCACGAAGTCGCGGGGGCTGCGCGGCGTCGGGATCCGCCCCCGGAGGAACGCATAACCCGCGACCCGCGATCCGGGGTCGATCCCGACGATCACCGGTCCGGATGGGGGCTGGCCAGCGGTGGCGCGAAGGTCCGTCAAAGCGCGTCGACTCCCTGATCTGAATGGGCTTTCGACCATTAAACCACACGCTTGCACGTTTCGCACGGGGCGCGTCCAGAACGACGGATTTCAATGGTTTACCACCGCGGGCCGGCGCCCGAAAGGCCTCAAGGGAATCGGAAATCCGGTCGATGAGGGGGGACAATGCCCTCCATCCCCCGCTTCATCACCGCAGCGCTTTGCGTGCTGGCCCTGGCCGCCGCGTGCAAGGAGCAATCGAGCTTCAGCGGGGCGACCCGGACGCAGGGCGCGGCGAAAAAGCCGGATCCGCCGAAACCCGCGCCGGAAACCCGCCCGCCCCCGAAGAAACTCAACGTCCCGAAGCCGCGGGCGACGCCGCCGCCCGCGCCCTTGTCGCCGCCGGCACCCCTGCCTTCACCCGTGGACGGGCTCAATGGCACGGCGCCCAAGCCCGCGCCGCCGCCACCACCACCCGTGTCGCCCGCGCCAAAACCGCAGCCGCCGCCCCTCCCCGCACCGACGCCCGCGCCCGATCCCGAGCCGGCCTGCGTCAACAAGTTCCGCAAAGAGGCGGTCACCGACCCGGCCTCCGGCATGAAGTACCGGATCCTCCCCGAGACCCACGGCTACTGCGACGGCGCCGCCGCCTGCGCCAAGGCCTATGCCGGCGGCGAGCTCCCGTGGCTCAAGATGAACGTCCCCGACAAGCTCCTCGACTGCCAGGAAGAGGCCGGCTGGTGGATCCAGAACTACAAGGGCGAGGCGGGCGAGCGCTGCAATGGCGGCGGCGCCGATCCCGGGCTCGGGCTGTTCGAGGTGAGCGGCTATGAAGAAAGCGATCTGATGCTCCGGGCGCCGATCCTCTGCGTTTTCCCCTGATCCGCCGACGTTCCTATGATGCTATGATGGGCCGATCCTTACCTCTAAAGGACCCGAGGCCCTGGCATGTACACTCCCGGCCGCTTCCCGACGACCCGCATGCGCCGCATGCGCGTAGACGACTTCTCGCGCCGCCTGCGCCGAGAGACCGTCCTCACGACCGACGACCTGATCTACCCGGTCTTCGTGCTCGATCAGGCGCGCGGCGACGAGGACATCAAGAGCATGCCGGGCGTGCTCCGGCTCGGCCTCGAGTCGCTGCTCAAAACCGCGGAGACCGCCCAGACGCTCGGCATCCCGGCGCTGGCGCTCTTCCCCGTGGTCCATGCCGCGAAAAAGTCCCTCGACGCCCGCGAGGCCTATAATCCGCAGGGCCTGGTCGCGCGCACCGTGCGCGAGCTCAAGAAGCGCTTCCCGGAGCTCGGGATCATTACCGACGTGGCGCTCGACCCGTACACGAGCCACGGGCAGGACGGGCTGATCGACGCCGCGGGTTACGTGCTGAACGACGAGACGGTCGCGGTCCTGCAAAAGCAGGCGCTTTCGCACGCCGAGGCCGGCGCCGACGTCGTCGCCCCCTCCGACATGATGGACGGCCGCATCGGCGCCGTGCGCAAGGCGCTCGACGAGGCCCGCCACATCCACACCCGGATCCTCGCCTATTCGGCCAAATATGCCTCGAGCTTCTACGGCCCCTTCCGCGACGCGGTCGGCTCGGCGGGCGCCCTCGGCAAAGGCAACAAGTCTCAGTATCAGATGGACCCCGCGAACGCGCAGGAAGCCCTGCACGAGATCGGGCAGGATCTGGCCGAGGGCGCGGACATGATCATGGTGAAGCCGGGCCTGCCCTACCTCGACATCGTGCGGCTCGCGAAGGACACGTTCAAGGCGCCGACCTTCGTCTACCAGGTGAGCGGCGAGTACGCGATGATCAAGGCCGCCGGGCAGAACGGCTGGATCGACGAGAAGGCCTGCGCCCTCGAGACCCTGACCGCGTTCAAGCGCGCCGGCGCCGACGGCATCCTGACGTACTTCGCGCTGGAGGCGGCGCGTTGGCTGAAAGGCTGACTCCGTCCGCGGGCGAGGCCTGCGAGGTCGCGGATCTGCGCGATTTCCTCGACCTGCTGCGCGAGACCTGCCGGTACCTGATCGAGTGCGGGTGCTCGTCCAACCGCGTCGAAAACCTGACGCAACGCCTCGGCGAGTCCTGGGGCGTCGAGGTCGAGACCCTGGCGATCCCGACCGGCGTCTGGATCAGCATCCGGCGCGGCGGCACGAACCTGCTCGAGCTGACGCGCGTCCGCAACTGGACCGTCGACCTGGACCGCCTGGCCCGCCTCAACGAGATGATCGAGTCGTTCCACGCCCATAAGATCACGCTGAAAGAGGCGCACCTCCGGCTCAAGGCGGAGGCGAACGCCCAGCCGCCCTACGGCAGGGTCGCGACCCTGATCGCGGGCGCGGCCTCGAGCCCGATCCTCGTCTACAACTACGGCGGCCCCCCGCGCGAGGTCGCTTTGGCGCTGCCGATCGGGATCGGCGTCCAGATCCTGCACAAGTACGTGTTCGTCGGCGAAAACCGCCGCTTCCTCGGCGACTTCATGTGCGCGATCTTCGTGGCGCTCTACGCCTGCCTCGGCGCCCGCCTCCTGCCCGGCGTGGACGTCCCGCGCCTGATCGTCGGCGGGCTCGTGATCCTCCTGCCGGGGCTGGTCTTCGTCAACGCCGTGCACGAGGTCGCCCAGAAGAACCTGGTCTCGGGCGCGGCGAAGCTGCTCGAGGCCCTGGTCATCACCGCGAGCCTCGGCTGCGGCGTGATCTTCGTGCTCGGCCTGCTCTTCTAAATCGAGATCCCCGGCCCCAAAGGACGTTCGTGCAACCTTACCTCCAGGAATTCCCCCGCTACTTCGCCGCCCTCCTCGGCGCGATCAGCTTCGCCATCGTCTTCCGCACCCCGCGGCACTACTTCCCGCAGACCGTCCTGGTGGGGCTCTTCGCCGGCATTGCGCCGCGGCTCCTGCCGGACACCTGGGGCATCGGGTTCGCGACCTTCATCGCGGCGCTCGGCTGCGGGGCGATCAGCCACGCCTTCGCGCGGACGACGCGGGCGCCCTCGCAGTGCTTCCTGATTCCGAGCGTGATCTTCCTGGTCCCCGGGACGACGATCTACCGCGCGTTCTCGGCGGCCCTCCAGGAAAACAACCGCGCCGCTTTCGGCCTGGCCCTCAATGCCGTGACCATCACCTGCGGCATCACGTTCGGCCTCCTCATCGCCAGCTGGCTCGTCCCCTCCCGAAAAACCCTTTAATATCAATTAATAGTATTTCTATACAATTCTATTGATTTCTATAAAATACTATCGTATTCTATTAGCAATTGGGGACCCAACCCCAAGCTGTTGCTGATGCTGATCCTCTTTCCCCCCGCTGTTGAAAAGGACCCCCTACGATGTCGAGCTATCTGAAACACCTCCTCGCCGCCGCCATCCTCGCGAGCAGCGTCGCTTGCTCCGCCAGTCCGGTGCTCGCCGCCTCGAAGTCCCGCAAGGCCACCTCGGCCGCGCACAAGTCGACGGCCAAGAAGAAGATCCGGAAGAGCCGCAAGGGCAAAAAGGTCGGCAAGGCCCGGCACGGCAAGAAGGGCAAGCACACCGCGAGCAAGAAGGCCCACAAGGGCAAGAAGCTCGCGAAGAAGGGCAAGCACGGCGCGAAGAAAGCCAAGCGCGCGTAAATGACCGCTTCCGCTCCCCGAAAAAGGCACCCAGACGGGTGCCTTTTTTCCGTTTCATTCCCTCAGAACGAGACCGAGTAGGTGACGGCGACCTCGCGCTCGAACGGCTGGATCTTCGGGAACTGGTAGTGCAGGAAGTTGTACTCGGCCATGACGTACATCGTCGGCGAGAGCCGCACGCCCGCGCCAAAGCCCGAGTGCGGCTTGTAGGTCGGGCCGAAGGTCTTGGTCTCCTTAGCCTTGCCGGTGACTTCGGTCTCGACGATGCGCTGCGTCGCCGTCAAGCCGGCCTTCGCGCGCAGCATCAGGATCGAGAACCCCAAGTCGAAAACCAGCGAGGCCTTGCCGTTCCGCTGCGTCTCGGTGATTTTCACCTCCTGCGCGGGGTCGTCCACCGACATGTTGAGGTCTTTCTGGTAGTCGATCTCGCCATACTCGTCCTTGGCGTCCTGTGACTTCTGCGTGGTCGTCAGCTTGTTCTGCCCGACGCTCACCTGAAAGCGCATGAGGCTGAAAAACGACACGCCCGCGCGGAGGCCGGCTTCCTGGCGCTGCTTCACGGTCTCGTTCTCTTGGCTCTTGTCCTTCGCGTTCGGCTTCACGCTCTTCGTCGACTTGATGCTGACGTAAGGGGAAACCTCGATGCCGGCTCGGGCCGGGGCGGCGACCGCGCCAAAGGCCAAGGCGAGGCCGAGGAAAAACGAGCGTTTCATGACGATCCTCATCCTGAGTGTCTGGCGGCTCGTCCTGAGCCCTACGGTCCTATCGGCCGTCGGAGAGCCCCCTTTAGCCCCAAGGCCATTCGGCCGATGCCAAGCCACGCGAAGATCGCCAGGGGACTGCGGGGGTCATACGGGGGACGCCGCCATAAACGCATGAATCCCCTCACGAACTCATCCCGCCGCGCGGCCGCGGAGGCACGGCGGCACCGCGATTGCAGGCACTCCAGCGACAAGGAGGGCCATCATGAACGACGAATCCGAATCCGAGCTCCGGCTCACCGCCGCCGAGCACGGCATTTTGTGCGAAGTCCTGCGCCGGTCCCTCGACGAGGCCCGCATCGAGGCCCGCCACACCGATACGCCCGCCTTCCGGGCGGGCATCGAGCTGGAGCGGGCGCTGATGCGCGGCATCCTCGCCAAGCTCGGGCACGGCGGGCGTCCTCCCGAAAGCGTCACAGGGAGCCAAAGGCGCGACGCCCAGCCTTTTGAGCCGAGCACCTTGTGAGAGCAGGGTGAGCCGCGCCGGACCGAAGCGGTCGTTTCCGTTTCGGAACGCCTGGGTTACGTTATAGGAGCCCAGGCAGCCCATCCGTGCCCCCATCGCTCCCAAACCCAGGTTCGAGAGGCTCATGTCCGTAACCACGTTCCTCGCCCGCCGCTACATGCAGGCCGGCCGCAACAACCGCTTTTTCTCGTGGATCTCGGTCCTTACCATCGCCGGCGTCGCCATCGGCTGCGCCGCGATGATCGTCGTGTGGTCGGTCATCAACGGCTTCGAGACCGAGCTGCGCAAGCGCTTCCTCGCCGCCAACGCCCACATCATGGCCTACCGGTTCCCGCACGGCCTGACCAACCACGAGAAGTGGGCGGCGAACATCGAGAAGGACTTCGGCCAGCACATCCGCGGCGTGTCCCCGTTCATCCACTACGAGACGATGGCGCGCAAGGACTCGTTGATGCACGCCGTGCTGATCCGCGGCATCGACCCCGAGCTCCGCGACAAGGTCCAGAGCCTCTCGTTCATCACCGCGCCGAAGGGCGCGCTCGGCATCCTGCAGGACGAGATCGCCGCGGCCAAGGCCAAGAAACCGGCGCCAGCGCTGCCGGCGGCGATCGTCGGCACGGGCCTTCTGTCGCTGATGGACGCCAGGGTCGGCGACACCATCGAGCTCGTCGAGCCGGAGTCGAACGACTTGGGCTCCATGAAGAAGTTCAAGATCGTCGGCAGCTACGATTCCGGCCTCAAGCACTACGACAACAAGCTCATTCTGATGAGCCTCTCGACGGCCCAGTCGTTCTTCCACATGGACGACCGCGTCACCGGCCTCGAGATCGGCCTCCACAAGCCTTGGAACAGCAAGGAAATCGCCGAGGAGATGTCCAACAAATACTCCATCTCGATCCGCGAGTGGCAGTCGTTCAACAAGCCGCTCTTCGACGCGATGCAGATGGAGCGCGTCGTCATCCTGGCGATCACGGCGATGGTCGCGGGCGTGGCCGGCTTCAACATCCTGACGACGATCTTCGTCGCCGTGTCGCAGCGCCAGCGCGACATCTCGATCCTCAAGGCCCTCGGCTCCAACAACCGCTTCATCCTGACCCTCTTCGTGAAGCAGGGCGCCTACATCGGCGTCATCGGCAGCCTGATCGGCTCGGCCCTCGCCGCGGTCATCAGCGTGTTCCTCGAGAAGTACTCGTCGAAGATTATCGACCTGCCCGACCTCTACCTGCTCGCCAAGCTCCCCATGACCTACGAATGGTGGGTCTATGCCAGCGTCTGCGGCGCGAGCATCGGCATCGCCGTCGTCTCCGGGTTCTTCCCGGCCCTCATGGCGAGCCGCGTCGACCCCGTCGAGGGCTTCCGCGGCAATATCGGCGCCGCCTGACCCCCCTCCGAAAGCCCAGCCGAAGCCTCGGGAAGCGCTCGTTGAATCGGACGGCTTCCCTAGTCTTTTTATTTAGTTATCATCCCTGCCTATGCAATTGTATTCCTCGGAACGCGATGGTAAGTCTAAAACTCGGCTCGAATGACCAAGGACCTCCCCGAATGCCCGAAGGCCAAGCGAAACCCGCAGGCACCGACAAACCAGCCGCCGCCGCCGAGGACGATGCTGACGACAAGGCCGTCAAGCGCATCCCGCCCGGCTCGCTCAAGCTGCAGTTCGCGGGCGAACTCGTCCTGGTGCGCAACCCGGACCGGGATTTGTCAGGACTTTTCCGCCGTTACGAAGCCCTCCTCGAGGCCTTCGCCAACATGGAAAAGATCGAGCGCCACATCAACTACAAGTTCCTGGCCGGCCTCGTGCTCACGAGCCACGCCAAGAAGGCGGCGACGGTCGAGGACAAAAAGCAGCTCTTCGACATGAAGAACGCGCTCTACCTCAAGATGGCCAACACGCCCGACACCCGGCGCAAGCTCGCGTTCAAATACTGCGTGTCGAAGAACTTCCGCGTGACCGCGTTCTGCGCCGACTGCACCCGGCGGAACGAAGAGCAGGGCATCAAGCGCCACAACTGGAAGTTCTGCAAGAACTGTAAGGTCGACCGCAACTTCTACAACGTCCTGTCGATGCACCATAAGTTCAACGACGGCTCGGCGACGCTCTTCCTCTCGAACGACCTGATCGAGCAGGTCAAAGGCCTCCAGATCAAGAAGAAGGGCAAGCTCGAGGACACGAAGGAGGAAGCGCTCTTCCAGCGCTACCACTACAACGTCCGCAACCTCGACGCCTTCGACTTGAAGTCCGTGATGGACTGGCACAAGCGCCTCATGGGGACGCCCTCTTAGTCGCCAAAGATCTTCTTGAAGAGCCCGCCGCCGCCGCCGCCGGCGTCTTCGCCGCTGATGGCCGCGAACTTCTCGAGGAGCTCCTTCTGCTCTTTGGTCATCTTCTTCGGGACCACGACCTCGAGCTGCACGTGCAGGTCGCCCCGCCCGATCCCCTTGAGGTGCGGCACGCCCGCGCCCGGGATCGTGAGCCTTTGCCCGTGCTGCACGCCCGCCGGGATCTCGAGCATTTTCTCGCCGTCGAGCGTCGGGATCGAGACCTTGCAGCCGAGCGCCGCCTGCGCGATGCCGATGCGCCGGCCCAGGATCAGGTCGTTGCCGTCGCGCTCGAACTTGTCGCTCTCCTTGACGTGCAGGACGACGTAGAGGTCGCCGCCCGGTCCGCCGCCGACGCCGCCCTCGCCCTCGCCGGTGACGCGGAGCCTGAGCCCCGTGTCGACGCCCGGCGGGATCTTGACCGCGATCTTCTTGCGGATCATCTTCGCGCCGCGGCCCTGGCAGGTCTTGCAGGGCTTGGTGATCTGCTCACCCTCGCCGCGGCACGACGGACAGGCCGTTTGAATGCTGAAAAATCCTTGGCTTCTGCGGACCTGCCCGATGCCCGCGCAGGTCTTGCAGGTCACCTTGCCGCCGGCCTCGGCGCGGGCGCCCTTGCAGGTCTCGCACTCCGCGGCACGCTCGAACTCGATCTCGTGGTCGGCGCCGAAGACGGCTTCCTCGAACTCGATCGCCAGGTCGTAGCGCAGATCCGCGCCGCGCCGGCCGCGACCACCGCCGCCGCCTTGGCCGCCGCTGAAACCGAAGAATTCCTCGAAGATCGAGCCGAAGCTCGAGAAGATGTCGCCGACGTCCTGGAAGCCTGAGAAGCCCTGGCCGGAAAGGCCGGCGTGGCCGAGGCGGTCGTAGGTCGCGCGTTTCTGCGCGTCGCTCAGGACCTCGTAGGCCTCGGAGGCTTCCTTGAAGAGAACCTCAGACTGGTGGTCGCCCGGGTTGCGGTCGGGATGGTGCTTCAGCGCCGCCTTGCGGTACGCAGCCTTGATCTCGACTTCCGTGGCGGTCTTCTCGACCATCAGGATTTCGTAATAGTCGCGCTTGCTCATTCTTTGAAGCTTTGCTCGTCCGAAGGAAAGGCACCGCTCTTCACGTCATGGTCATAGGCCGTGACGGCGTCGCGGATTTGTTTGCCGAGATTGGCGTATTTCTTCAGGAACTTGGGGTTGAATTGCTCGTCGAATCCCAGGATATCGTGAAGGACGATGATTTGGCCATCGCATTTGGGTCCGGCGCCGATGCCGATCGTCGGGATCCTGAGCGCGGCCGTCACCTTGCCTGCGAGCTCCGCGGGAATCATTTCCAGAACGACACCGAAGGCTCCGGCGTCCTCGAGAGCCTTGGCGTCGTCGATCAGCGCCTGCGCCGCCGCCTGGCCTCTGCCCTGCACCCGGTAGCCGCCCATCGCGTGGACGCTTTGCGGCGTCAGGCCGAGGTGGCCGAGCACCGGAATGCCGGCCTGCACCATGGCTTTGATCTGCGGCACAATCGCGCGGCCGCCCTCGACTTTGACTCCCTGGGCGCCGCCTTCCTGGATCATGCGCCCAGCATTCGCCAGCGCCTGCTCGACCGCAAGGTTGTAGCTCAGGAACGGCATGTCGGCGCAAAGGAACGGCTTCGTCAGCACGCGCGCCACCGCTTTGGTGTGATGCACGATGTCGTCGACCGTCACGGGAATCGTGTTGTCGAGGCCGAGCACGACGTTGCCCATG
>JAYVWD010000563.1:0-2374 GCA_043786345.1 Pseudomonadota bacterium | reverse complement strand
AGCTCCTGAAACCGGCGCTCGCTCGCCTTGGCGCCTTTCCAGGAGAGCCAGGCGGCGAGCAGAAAGACCGGCGCGCCGACGAAGCCGGCCGCCGCGGCGGCCACGCAGGCGGCGAGCCAGACGAGGGCCGCCAGGGCGAGCCAGGCGAGGGCGGGAAACCGCTTCTTGAGCAGGGGCTCGACGTATTCGACCGCGCGGAGCGCGGGGCCCTTCGGCGTTTCCTTCGGCTGCATGGTCAGAGCCTCCCGAGGCCGAATGGAACGAGGTTGCTGCGGAGACCGGGCTCGAAAGGCCTATCGTCCCGGCCGGCCGGGATCATTAGGCGCGCGCGGCGTCGCCGCCCCCGAGATCCGGGGGGCAGGAATTGCCGGGCGCGGAACGGCTGCGGTTCCTTCAGGGCTTGATCACGTCCGCGAGCGCGTTGCACACCTCGAGGCGCGCGTTTTTGTCGGTGAAGACGGTGGGGCCGGCCAGCGCGTCGATGCAGGCGAAGTGCGCGCCGAAGTCGTCGGTTTCGCCGGTGCCGCGCGTCCAGCGGTCGCCGAGCGCTTGGCCCGCGAGCCGCGGATCGCGCGCGGCGTCCGCCAGGATTTCATGCTGCACGTAAGCCGTGAGCGGCAGATCGCCGGGAAAGTCGCGGTTTTCGCCGGGACCGGCGCCGGGCTCGAACGCCGGCTTCGCGCCGCGGAACGCCAGCGTCCAATCGCCGGCTTCCAGGCCGAGGACGGTCCCGGCGCCGAAGAGCCCCTGGGCGAAGCTCGAAGGATGACGGGGGTCGTGGTGCGTCATGAGGTTGCCGCGTAGGTCCACGGTCAGTGCCTCGGCCGCCGCGGGCGCTTCGTACGCCGGAAGCGCCGCCTTGAGCAGGGCATGCAGCTGCGCGTACGAGACGGCGCGGTCGCGGCCGAGCGGGCGATCCATGCAGCGGGCGGCCTCGAAGGCCAGGAGCATCTTCACCTTCGGATACGCCTCGTGCGCCAGGAGGTGGCGGACGTTGCGGCGGGCCAGCTGTTTGGAGAATACCTCCGTCAGTTTGAGGTTCGGGCGCAGCGCATAGATGCGGCCGCCGGCATGCGCGTTGTAGGTGCCGTACGGGTATTCGTCGTAGAGCGGCGGGACCGCGCGCCCCTCCGCGTACTCTTTCGGCCAGGGCAGCGCCGCGTAGCAGGGGTCGGGGGTGACGCCGCGCGCATCGTCCCGCCGCACCTTGGCGTCCAGGAAGCGGTGAAAGATCTCGCGCTCTGTCTGCGCCGACTTCGGCAGCCGGATGCTAGGCGCCGACCAGGGGCCCCGCGAGCCGGCGAGTGGGGGAGGAAACCGGAGTTTACGCCGCGTAAATGAGGACTTCCGCGATGGTCGGCAACGACGCAGACGGCCGTTTATCGACAGACTTTCAGGCCTCTCGAAAAGTCCACGGCTCATGGCCGCCGCGTCAGGACCGCGGTCAGGACCGCGTCACGGCCTGCTTGATCGCGCGTCCGAGCTTGTCCCAGACGTCCGCCTGGGTATCCATCGCGGTGTGCCCGACCAGCTCCTCGAAGTTGTCGTCGGCCTCGGGGATCACGCTCGAGTGCAGGTAAGACGTCTGGTCCTGCCAGAAGTTTAGCCAGCGGCCCGCGTTGCCCTTGATCGTGAGGCGCTGCTCGTGGGTCACGTCCTTCGGGGCCTGGGTGCAGTTCCCGGGCGAGAGGATCGTGCACTGGCGGCTGATCGGGTCGATGGTGATCAGGGTCGCGAGCTTTTCCTTGAGGACCAGGGCGGACTTCATGGCGAGCCAGCCGCCGTAGGAGTGGCCGGCCATGATGAGGCGGTGGGCCGCGCCCGTTTCGAAGAGCTCGTCGATCTTCGCCTGGGCCCCGGTGAAGTCGGTGGAAAACAGGCGCCCGGGCGCGTCGGAGGCGGAAAAATGGACCGCGGCGTCGCTGTTGTGGCAGCTCAGGAAGTAGTCGACGGCGTATAGACCGCTCTCCTCGAGGTCCTTCCGCAGGTTTTCGAACGGCGTGTGCATGTCCATCGCGAGCGGCGACCCGACGCCGTCGGCGTCCTGCTTGCAGCTGGTGTTGCCGCCGAGGATCACGAGCAGGACCCGTTCGCGTTCGTGGAGCGCGTCCGTGCTCGAAAGCGGCGAGGGCGGCCGGCCACAGGCCGGGAGCGCGAGGGCGGCGGCGACAAAAAACGCAGCACGGACCTGGGTCGGCAAACGCATCGGGGCTCCTTCATGTCTCTGGACTTGTTGAAGACAATGTTCCTAAGATCTTATCCGTTGGCAAGGGGAGGTTGAGATGGCTCTGAAAGAGCACGTCAGACTGGTCACCGCGGTCGTCCTCGGGACTCTGCTGGGCGGGATCCTGCTCGGGGCGGGCCTGCTGCTTCA
>JAYVWD010000562.1:0-7274 GCA_043786345.1 Pseudomonadota bacterium | reverse complement strand
CGCTCGTGCCCCGCAGCAGATTGAATGAGCCGGCGACGAAGAGCGCCAGGGAGGCCGCCATGAAGATCGAGAGAAACAACGCGGCGAGCAGGCGCGTTTGGCTTTTTCGCGAATGGGCGAGGTAAAGCGTCGTGGTGACCGACAGGTAGAGGGCGTAGAGGAAGCCGATGCTGCGCATCCACAGGGCGAGCTCGCGCTCGATCTTGACCATGACTTCGGGGACGGCGGTGCCGGGGATCAGGACCAGCACGAGGATGACGGTGACGACGCCGAAGGCGGAGTAGATGAGGCGGTTGAAGACCCGATTATAGCGGCGGAAAAAGCGCTCGACGAACAAAATGAGAAGCAGGGACTCGTAGAGGTCGATGGTGCGGCCGACGATGAACGCGTTGATGCCCACCGGCAGGAAGTTCTGATAATAGTCGGAAAAGAGGAAGAGTTTGAAGGAGCTCGTGAACACGAACAGGAAAAAGACCAGGTTCTCGAAGTTCTTCGACATGGCGAGGAACAGGAAGCAGAAGATGATGCAGATCGTCAGGCGCGGCAGCATGAACCAGAGGAAAAACGTCGTCTTGAGCTCGCGCGCCGTATAGCCGAGCTTGTCGAGCAGCGAGCGGGGGCCGATGACGATTTCGCCATAGTGCGCGAGGCCCTGGTACGGGCTGCTGCCAGGCATGATCTTGAACGCCAGGGTGATCTGGCCGCGCTCGACGAAGCGCTTGGGGATCGTGATGTTGAGGAGGCTCGTCGAGCCGACGTCGATCAGCTCGCCGTCGATGTAGAACTCGTAGCGCTCGGCCCAGATGTAGACCGAGTGGAAGAGGAGCATCTCCGGGGACGTCACGAGGTTCGGCGGCAGGGTCACTGTCGCGCGGTGGTAGATCACGTCGTTTTTCTGATAGCCCTCGAGCGGGAACTCGCGCAGCGGCAGGACCACCTTCTTCTGGAAGGCGTCCTCCGGCCAGGACGCGCGGAGCTGGCAGTCGAGCCAGCCGCATTTATTGCGGTCGAAGGCCGGCTTTCCGTAAAACGTGTCCCATTTGACCTTTTGCGTCGTGAGGTTATAGACGCTTGGGTCGGAGTAAGCGCTCGGCGGCCAGTCGAGGTAGCTCGAAATGCTATAGGCGAAGAAGAGCGTGATCGACAGCATCACCGCCCACGTGATGGCGATCGCGATCATCGGGATGCCGCGGTTCTGGCGCGCCGTCGAGCGCGTGGCCGTCGACCGCTCCAGGTTGGCGAAATGGCGCGCGACGGCGGGGTGGCGTGACGCCATCGCGGCCACGTGGGCCAGCCCGTCCTCCAGCTTTCGCGCAATCCAACCCACGCCGCTTAGCCTCGATTCAGTGCGGGGCCTTCGAGTCGAGGAACGACCTCAGGGCGTCTTGGAAGTCGCGCTTGTCGTTGTACCGGAAGCCCTCGAAGATCTCGCGGAAGTCGACCGTGTTGTAGCCGAGGCCCTTCTGGTCGGACGTGTAGAGCAGGCCGATGTTCTGCATGTTGAGCCCGACGTAGCTGCCGGAGAACGTGGTCAGGCGCTCTCTGATATCGGTGTCGGCCGAGAACTCCAGGCCGCTCTTGCAGGCTTCCATGAAGACGATCGGAAAGTACATGCCGAGCAGCGGGTTGCCCCCGCCGACGCGGCCGAGCGTGGTCAGATAGTCCTTCTTCGAGACGCCGACCTGCTGGGCGACGGCCGCTTTCTGGACGACGCCGGGATCGCGCATGAGGACGGAGTCGACCTCGTCGAGGATTGGCATCGACATTTTGTCGGAGTCGAGGATCGGCATCGACATCTTGTCGGAGTCGAGGCTGACGGTCTGGGGGCCCTCCGTCGGGGCCTGACCAGCTACGGGGCCGACGACCGAGCGCCAGACGTCCTCGTCCGGGACCTGGCGGACATCGACGGAGAGGTGCGGCGCGATCGCCATGTCGCGCGAGCCGTGTGACTTCGAGATCAGAACGTAGCGGTAAGCGCCCATCGGGAAGTTCTTCATGACGTCCTCGATCGCCTTGCGGAACACGAGCGGGCTGGCGAGCGGCTGCGACTGGAAGCGGAAGTCCTGGAAGTTCGGGATCGCCAGCTGGGCATTCTGCGGCGAGCCAGCGGGCGTGCAGAACGTGTAGTTGAGGGTCCGCTCATACTCGTTCAAGGTGGTCGAGTCGTTGCCGAAGTTGCGGAATACAACGAGGCCCATGTCGTAACGAGGGTTCGTCTTGCAGACGGCGTTCTGAAGGTAGCGGAGGTCGCCGTCGACGGAGCGGCGGAAGTTGTTCCAATCGTCGGCGACCCGGGCGGCGACCTTCTTGAGCTTGTCCTTCTGGTCGAAGGACAAGGTATCGCTGTTCTGGCCGTTGCGCAGTTTACTGATCAAGGCTTCTTTGTTGACGTAGGCGATGTCGTCGTCGGTCGGGGCGTAGGTGTCGTTGGCGTAATAAATCAGCACGACCTTTTTTCGACGGATGTCGGGCGAATCCATCAGCGCGCCGTCCGCGCTCATCGGCCGGCCGGGGTTGAGGTCGCGAAGCTCGGCGCCGCTCTCGGGCGCCGATTGGCGCGCTTTGCAGGAGGCCACCGTGAAAAGGAGGAGCCCAACGCAGATTCGCACCGCGTTTCGCATTTTCATGTTTGGTTTCCCAGGCATTGCCAATTCAGCTCCCACTACCGAGGGCCGTAAGTCGCACGTGCCTCGTATCGACCCCTACGACTCGAACCTTAGGAACGACCAGTGGATGGGGGCCGACCATTCCGGATTCGGCATTTATTACCAATTGTTACGCGGGAGGAAGCAGGTTTATATCCAGCCAGGAGATTCCCTGGTCGCGGGTCGTCCAGTCACCGTTGCGAAACGACCGCTTGAGGGCCAGTAGCGCCGCGCCGAGCGCCTTCCCCGTGAACGCTGGGCGCTCGCGCAGCAGGTCGTCGCCGGAAACCGGGAGTTTTTGCCGGCGAACCGCCTGAAAATGGGCCTCGGTCGCCGCAGCGGCGGCGAGCGCGGCGCCCCGTTTTGGCGCGGCCGAAACGCCGGGAAGCATGAGCGCGGCGTGCCAGACGGGGGCGAAGAAGCGCTCGAAGCTCCCCTCCCCGCCCGCCTGGTCGGCGGCATCGAGGAACTCCATGATCAGCGCCCGGTCCTCGGAGAAATTCGCGAGTTCCCCAAAGCCGGCGGCGGCATGCTCGAGGCGGCGGGACTCGGCGCGCGAAAGCTTGAGGCGGGACGCCAGGCCGGCGGCAGCGGGCGCCCCAGACCCCACCGCCAGCACCGCCAGCGTGGCGAGCGGCCGGCCTTCGGCCGGTACCGGCGCGAGCTTCGGCGCGGCGGGCGCCAGGTCGGGCGGCCCGTTTTTCCCGCTTTCGACGAGCTCCGGCGCCACGAGGCGCCAGATCCCGGAGTCCGCCATCGCCGCGAGGACCGCCGGGGCCGCCGGCGCCGCGAGGATCTGCAGGAGCTCGCTCGTCACCCGCTCCTGGGAGATCTTTCGGAGGCCGTCTTTTTCGGCCGCGATCGCCGTCAGGGCGCCCGGATCGGGCGCGAAATCCAGTCGCGCCCAGAAGCGGAAGAAGCGCAGGATGCGCAGATAGTCCTCGCGGATGCGCGCCGTGGCGTCGCCGACGAAGCGCAGGCGCCGTGCCGCGACGTCCGCCCGCCCGCCGCAGTAGTCGTGGATCGTCCCCTCGCCGTCCTCGAACATCGCGTTGATCGTGAAGTCGCGGCGCGCCGCGTCTTCGGGGAAGCTCGTCCCGAAGGCGACCTCCGCATGCCGGCCGTCGGTCGCCACGTCGACGCGCAGGGTGGTCACCTCGATCGGGCCGGCGCTCATGACGAGCGTGATGGTCCCGTGGTCGAGGCCGGTCGGCACGGTCTTAAGGCCCTGGGCCTTGAAGACCGCCATCGCGACGCGCGGCTCGGCCGTCGTCGCCACGTCGTAGTCCCGCGGGGGGAGCCCGAGCAGCCGGTCGCGGACGCAGCCGCCGGCGAGCATCGCCTGGTGCCCCGCGCGCTCGAGGATCTGGAGCGCTTTGCGCGCCTCCCTGAGCTTCCGGCCCGCGAGCACGTCGTCCATCAGCGAGCCTTTCCGTCTTCGACCCGGCAGGCCTGCTTCAGGCTGCGGGCGAGCTTGCGGGCCACCGGGTCCTCCCCGTCGTTGCGCCGGCGGACGAGGTAGATCGGGAGCTGCTGCGCCTTGTAGGCCGCGGGCAGCGTGACGGGCCTGAGAGCCAGCGCCGGGGCCACCTCCGCATTATGCAGGTGAATCAGGAAGCTCGGAAAGTAGCCCGCGCACAAGCCCTGCCGGCAGGCCGCGAGGGCGGCGTCGAGGCCCTCGATCTCATAGCGGATGAGGCGGTCGTAGAAACCGAGCGGCCAGCCGTCGAAGCCTTTGGTGGCCGCGAGCGGGCTGCCGCTGATGTCCGTGAGGGACGAGACCATCGGGATCTCTTCCACGGGCACCCCGGCAAAGGCGCCGCGCCGGGCGTAGACGGCCATCCGCGTCGTGGCCGCGCGGACGTACTGGACCTTGGGCGAGGGCATCGGCGCATAAGTCAGCCCGATGTCGACGGCCCGGTCGGCGACGAGGACCTCGATCTCGCCCGGGACGGCCTGGCGGACGTGAAACGCCGCGCCGGGCATCTCCTCTTTCAGGAAGCGGCCGAGAAAATAGGTCGTGAACGTCGAGTAGCTCGCGAGGCGGACGGGGCGCGGGGTCTCGCGCTCGCCGGCGAGCCGGGCCTTGAGCGCGTCCACGTCCTTGCCGACCCGGCACGCGAGCTCGTACGCGAGGCGCCCCTGATCGGTGAGGATGATCCCCCGTCCCTCGGCGGTCAGGAGGGGCGCCCCGAGGTCGCGTTCGAGCGCCTTGACGGCCTTGGACAGCGTGCTCGTCGACAGCCCGAGCAGCTCGGCCGCCCGGCGGAGGTTGACGGTCTCGGCGACGACCCGAAAGTAGTTGAGGCGAGCCAGGTCGATCAGCGCAGCTCCTGCAGATCGACCAGCCGGACCTTGGCGGTCTCCGGCTTTTTGGCGCCGCGGATGTAGGTGACGCCGACGGTGTCGCCGATCTTGCGTTCGTCGAGGGCATTGTAGAGGTCGTCGTAATTGGCGATGGCCCGCCCGTCGATCGCGACGATGCGGTCGCCGAGCTCGATCTCTCCGCTCGGCAGCCGGGACGTGCCGCGCAGGCCGGCCTCTCCCGCCGGGCCGCCTTGCTGGACCTCCATGAGGATCACGCCGGTGAGCCCGAGCCGCATCGCGACGCCGTCGTTGAGGCTGGTGATGCCAAGGCCCGGCTGCTGGGTGTGCCCGAATTTGATGATCTGGGTGACGATCCGTTTGATGGTATTGGCGGGAACGGCGAAGCCGATGCCGGCCGAGCTGCCGCTCTTCGAGAAGATCATGGTGTTCATGCCGACCAGGTAGCCGCGCGAGTCGAGCAGCGGGCCGCCCGAGTTGCCGGGGTTGATCGAGGCGTCCGTCTGGATCATGTCGCGGATCGTGACGCCGCCGATGCCCTGGATCTGGCGGCCGAGGGCCGACACCACCCCTTTGGTCAGGGTCTGGTCCAGGCCGAAGGGGCTGCCGATCGCGATCGCCTTTTGGCCCACCATCAGCTCGGTTGAGTTCGCGACCTCGATCGGTTGAAATGTGTAGTCCTTGGGCACGATGATTTTGAGGACGGCAATGTCCTTCCGGCTTTCGGTGCCGACCACGCGCGCCTGGACGGACTGGCCGTTCTTAAAGCTCACCATGATCTTGCTGGCGTCCTGGACGACGTGGAAGTTGGTGACGACGTGCCCATCCTTATCCCAAAGGAAGCCCGTCCCCGTCCCCGCCGGCACCTCGGTCATGTCTAGCGAGAACAAGTACCGCTCGAGGCGCAGATTGCTGACGTTCACGACGTTCGGGCCGATGTTCTGGAACACCGCAATGGTGTTCGCCTCGTCCGGCTGGAGGTAGGCCGGAATCGGCGGCTGGGTTCCGGCCGGGGCGGCCGTCGCGGTGGTCAGAATCAGATGGAAGAGCGCGGAAATCATTGGGAAACGCTGGCCTCCGTCCGGTTTTTCGAGGCGCTCATAGTCGCATGCGTTTCTTCCCGAGCGCAAGCCCCTCGTCGATTTGACCACAGCAACACCTGCACAACTGTTGTCGTGGTGTATTTTGAACGCATCGACAGCACTATTGTTGCAGTAGTTGTGCACGCTTGCAGCAAATAGGGCTCTGGCCCCCCCAGGATCGCGCTGGCGTTCAGTTAACAGATGTAAAATGAAGATCCCGCCATAACTTAAATTTCTCAGTAATATTTGTATGTTACGACTAAAATGAGGCTTAATTGAACGCGCCGAGGCCCAAAGCCCCGGCGACGCCGTCGCAGGGCCCTGGATTGTTGAAAAATTAAACAAAAAGACGTCGCAAGCGCCGTCCAGCTATCTGATCGGCGAAAGCGAACCTTTTGCATCAACGGCTTGCCTGGAACTCGTGCCGAGGATTTCCGCGAACTGCGCGTCTTGGCGGACCTGATAGGCGCGCGCGAAAGCGATGGCAGCGACCCGCAGTCGATGCGAATAGTCGTCGTCGTGGAGGATCGCGGTCAAGAGGTCGGCAAAGCTTTGCGCCGTTTCGCCGACGAGAACGGGCGTCGCCCCGCCACCGCCTGGCAACAGGGCACCGGCAACGTTCGGACGCAGGATGACGGGAACGCCGTTGGCCAGTCCTTCGATCGCCTTGATGCTGAGGCCGGTCCCACCCCAATAAGGGTTGAGGGCGGCCCGCATCCTCCCATAAAGCGGGGCGAGGTCGGCCGCGTGCCCGATCCGCTCGATCCAATCGACGTCGGGGGCATGCTCGACGAGCCTGCCGACCACAAGCAGCCGGAAGTCGGGGCACCTGGCGAGGACGAGCGGCGCAACCTCCTGGATGAACCAGTGGAGGCCGAGCTTGTTGCCCACAAAGCCTCCGCCGACGATAAGGGCATGCCGCGGCCGGGTCGCCGCTAAGGCATCGATCCCGGCGACCGTGATGGCGTGACCGAGATCCACGACCGGCTTGCGGCAGACGGAACGGAAGTAGTCGCGCTCCTCCGCTTGGATCGCGACGATGACGTCGGCCCGATCGAGGCAGATTCGCTCGACCCGCGCGCTGGTGTCGAGCCAATGGTCGACGGTGCCCGCGCTCGCAAGCCGCCGCCGCCGATCCGAGAACCGGTCATGAGTGTCGAGGACACGCCGAACGGGCCTCGGCACGAGCGTAAATAGGCGCGACAGATGGAAGTAATTCAAC
>JAYVWD010000561.1:0-2239 GCA_043786345.1 Pseudomonadota bacterium | reverse complement strand
GAACGACGCTGCCGCCCGGCTGCGGAACGGGCGGTGGGGGCGGTGTCCCTTCGGCGCCGCTGGCATTGATCCAGGCCTGGAGCTTGGTCCGGTCCTCGGCCGGCAGCGGCGCGGCGTCGCTCGGCGGCATGTCGCCGAGGCGTAGCCGGGCCTTGACGCGCGCGAGGTGCGGAAACGCGCCGTCGCTGGCGTCGGCGGTCTGGTAGACCGAGAAATCGAAGAAGGCCCCGAACTTGCCGGTCGCGCCGTGGCACTGGACGCACTTGGCGTCGAGGACGGCCTTGGCATAGTTGAGGTAGGTAAGGCTCCCATCCGCGCCGACCTCGGCCGGCGGCGGGTTGTCGTCGCCGGTCCCGAAGGTGACGCTGATGTCGCCGGCGCTCCCCGAGGCCGCCGAGCCCATGCCGCTCGCCTTGCCCCCGCTCGTGATCGTGTCCGCATCCGTGCCCAAGCCCGAATCGGCATCCTCGGCCTTCGACCCGGTGCCCTTGGCGTCGTCATCATCGTCGTCGCCGACGCCGGGCGCCTTCGCCGCCGTCGTCGTGCCCGCGACCTTGCCCTTGTTGAGGCGCCGATTGTCTTTTTCATCGGAAGCAGTGCAGCCAGTCGCCGCGAGGGCGAGGACGAGCGCGAAGATCCGCATGCCGCACCTCCGGGGGCCAGGGAGCCCTTTAGGTTCATACCTTCTTATCGGAACGACCAAGCCCGGGCTTGCGCCTCATTTACTGATAAATGTTTAGGCAGAATTCCAAGCCTCCGTCAGTCGATTTCAATGAAAAAACTAGTGATATCAATGGATGCAGGGGTGGCCCAGCGCTTGCTTACATAAGCGGCAACAAGGCCGGTACAAGCAGGAGCACGCGAAATGTTGGTTGCAAAAGCAGCGGTTCAAATCCTGGTAGCTGTCGTGGCAGTGGTGGCGTTCGGCAGCCCGGCGTTCGCGCGGAAGGCGAATACGCGGAGCGGGGTAAACTTCGGAACCTCGGTCCGGGTCATGGACACGGACGAGCGCACCGCCGAGCGCAACGGCAAGTCCTCGTCCTCCTCGGCCGCGGTCAACCCCTTCGTCGGCTATGCCTGGGACGACTTCAACCTCGGCCTGGCGCTCGCCAGCGAGAATAAAGAGACCGAGTCACGCGAGGACGCGGCGGACGGGCTCTCGACGACCCACCGGAAGCAGATGCTGACGAGCAAGGGCGCGAGCATCTTCCTGCGCTACCTCTTCGGCAACGTCTTCTTCTTCGAAGTCGCCGGCGGCGCGTACCAGGAGCGGCTCGAGGTCGAGTCCGAGACGACGCACCCCGAGAGCGACACGACCTTCACGGGCGAAAAAGACAAATACGCCGTCAACGGCGTCGGCCCCGGCTATCATGTGGGCGCCGGCCTGGAGCTGCCGATGGGCGGGGGTTTCTTCTTTACCTCGGCGTACCAGCTTCGTATGGTCCAGCTCAGGGCCCCGACGAGCGGCTCGGAGCTCGGCAAAAAGCGGTCGCAGGAGCAGAAGCGCGAGGTCCTTTTCGGGATCGAGTACTACGCGCACTGACCGCCGGACCGCGACCTTAAAGGAAGAGATGTAGAGGAATGACCTTATACGAGCGGATCGGCGACGAGCTGGTTCGCCGCGCCATTACGGTGTTCTACGAGCGGGCCTTCGCGGACGGGGTGCTCGCGCACTTCTTTTTCGGCAAGGACCGCGCCCATATCACGAGCCAGCAGGTCGACTTCGCCGCGAGCATGCTCGGGGGGCCGACGCGCTACCGCGGGAAGCCGCTGGGAGCGGCCCACAAGGACCTCGCGATCCGGGGGCCGCACTTCGCGCGCCGCCAGGTGCTGATGCGGGAGGTGCTGGTGGAGGTCGGCGTCCCGGCGGCGCTGCGGGACGAGTGGCTCGCGCGGGAAGAGTCCCTGCGGAGCCTCATCGTCAACACTTGAGCCGCGCGGCCGGGCCTCAAGGCTCAATCCCGGGCGTCGCGGTCGTGCGCCAGCCGGCCCGCGACGTTCGTGGCCTTGACGGCGCGGTCGTCGCCGAGGGTCGTCAGCACGAACAGCTTCTCCTGCCAGGCCGTCACCCTTTACATGCGGAATTTGAGGCGCGGCGTCGACACCGGGTCGAGCACGACGAAGTCGGCCTCGTCGCCCACCTTGAGGCTCCCGACCTTGTCCGCGAGCGACAAGGCCCGCGTCGAGCCGAGCGTCGCGAGGTCGTAGGCCTGGAGCGCCGAGAGCTTGCCGCCCTGGA
>JAYVWD010000560.1:0-1639 GCA_043786345.1 Pseudomonadota bacterium | reverse complement strand
CGACGAGACCATGGTCGACGTGAAGAGCTCGGCCAAGAACGTCAGCCTGATCTCGGACAAGATCGAGAAGGGCGAGGGCACGATCGGCCGCCTCGTCGGTGACGACAAGACCCTGGTCGAGCTCGAGGGCGCGATCAAGGACCTGCGCGGCGTGCTGGCGCCGGCGAAGAAGCTGTCGATCGACGTCGACTACCATAACGAGTTCCGCGGCCTGGCCAGCGGCACCGAAAAGGGCGCGAGCCACTATTTCAACATGCTGTTCAAGACCCGCCCCGACCGCTACTACATCCTGGGCTTAAGCGACGGCAAGGAGGGGACCGTCGACCGGAAGACCACGACGACCCAGAACGGCCCGACGACGACCGAGCACGAGGTCACGGCGACCAGGCGCGCCATCCGCTTCAACGCCCAGATGGCCAAGCGCTGGTACAACATGGGCGTCCGCTTCGGCCTCTTCGAGACCACCGGCGGCCTCGCGGGCGACCTCTTTTTGCTGGACGAGAAAATCCACCTCACGGTCGAAGCCTACGACTGGGACACCAACGACAAGACCATCCGCCGCAACGCCCACTTGAAGTCGTACGTGAGCGTGCTGTTCTACAACCACCTCTACGTCCTGGCCGGCATCGACGATCCGACGCGCACCGACGCCAAGACCGGCAAGGTGGATACGCGGAAGAACTTCATGATCGGCGGGGGCTTGACCTTCAACGACTCGGACCTTAAGGCCGTCCTGGGCGCGGCAGCGCTGGCCCGCTGACACTCCCCCCGGGTCCGGGGAACGCCGTGGTCGCCTCGTTCGCGCTGCCGTACCGCTGCGAGCCCTGCAAGCGGGAGTTCTCGGTGCCGTTCGAGACGGCCATCGGCCCGCTCCCGGCACGGGAGACGAGCCCCTGCCCGGTCGCGGCGACCCTAACTCACGCGGCAGCGAAGCGATGACCCCAAGGGTCCGGCTCTCGAGCAGAGCCGGACCTTCGCCTTTTCGCGTCAGAGGACGCCGGCGAAGGCCCGTTTCAACGCCGGAAAGGCCAGCTCGAAGGCATCGCCTTTTTTGAGCGGCCCGACGCCCTTCGGCGTGCCCGTGTAGATCAAGTCCCCGGCGCGCAGCTCGTGGGAACGCAGCAGGTGGCCGAGGATGACCGGGACCTTGAAGAGCATGTCGCTCGTCGTCCCGCGCTGGCGCTCCGCGCCGTTGACGGTGAGCGTGAACTCGATCGCGTCGCGGTCGGGGAAAGCGCCGACCGGCACGAAGTCCGTCAGCACCGCGGCGCCGGCGAAGCTCTTCGCGGTCGTCCACGGCAGGCCCTTGGCCTTCAGCTGGTTCTGCACGTCGCGGCGCGTCAGGTCGAGCCCGAGCGCGACCTCGGCGACGAGCTCCCAGCCGCCCGCGGCGCCGAGCGGCGCGCCCCGGTCGAGCCGCAAGACGAGCTCGGCCTCGTGGTGGAAGGTCTCGTCCGCGAACGCCAGCTTGCGCTCGTCCGGTCGGCGCAGCGCCGCCTCGGACTTGAGAAACACGACCGGCTCGGCCGGCACGGGGTTGTTGAGCTCGGCCGCGTGGTCGGCGTAGTTCCGGCCGATGCAGTAGATCGTCGCCATCAGGTCTCCATCACGTTCGGGGAACGCCCGTCATCCGCCCTTG
>JAYVWD010000559.1:0-2286 GCA_043786345.1 Pseudomonadota bacterium | reverse complement strand
TTGCAAAGGGCGCCGAGCGCCATCGCGGTGAGCGGCGTCAGCTCCGCGGGCTTCAAAATGACCGCATTTCCCTGCGCCAGCGCCGGCGCGATCTTCCATGTCGCCAGGTAGAGCGGCAGGTTCCAGGGCGTGATCAGGCCGACGATGCCGAGCGGCTCGCGCACGCTCGTGTGCCAGCTGCCGTCGTCACCGATGTAGGTCGCGTTCGCCTGGTGGGCCGCGGTCTCGGCGAAGAAGCGGAAATTGTGCGCGGCGCGCGCGATGTCGCCGCCGCGCGTCTCGCTCAAGGGCTTGCCGGTGTCCAAGGTCTCGAGCCGCGCGAAGGCCTCGCGGTTCCGGTCGAGGAGGTCGGCGATCTTGCGCAGGATCCCGGCGCGCTCGCCGGCGCTCATCTTGCCCCAGGGTCCGCGCAGCGCGGCTTCGGCGGCCTCGACGGCGAGGTCGACGTCGCGCGCGTCGCCGAGCGGGACGTCGCAGAGCGGCTCGTCGGTCGCCGGATTGAGGTCGGGAAACGTGCTGCGGCCCGCGGCGGGTCGGTACTCGCCGGCGATGAAGTGGCCCGGATGGGCGGGCAAAAGCGGCAGATCGGTCGCCATGTCGGATTTCACTCCCCGAACCCGGGGCGCGCGGCCGCCACCGTCTTCATTTCGACGAAGTTGTGGCCCGGAAGTTTGCTGACGCAGACGGTCGTGCGGGTTGGCGGCTCGCCCTCCGCGAAGAAGTCGTTCCAGACCTTGTTCATCGCGGGAAAGTCTTTCATATCCGTGAGGAAGACCTGGATGTCGACGATGTCCCTGCGGGCCAGGCCGATGGAACCGAGGGCGCGCTCGACGTTGCCGAGCACGCCGGCCGTCTGCGCGGCGATGTCATAAGCGAGGATCGTGCCGTCTTTCGCCAGCGTGAGGCCGGCGTAAGTATCCGTTTGCGGGTCGCGGCAGCCTTGGCCGGCCACGAAGACGAGGGGCCCGACCCGCCGGACGTGCGCATACCGGGCGAGCGGCTGGGTGAGCGGCACGTCTTTCTGATGGCTCATGGTCGACCTCTGCAATTTAAGGGACGAAGCGATCCTGATTATGTACCTTCAGTCGTTGGCTCCAGGCAATTGCGGAAGGAGCCCGGAGCACACGGTGGGGCAGAAGTTCAAAGAGTGGCGGGCCCTTTCCGGGGGCCGGCCGGGCGATCTGGCTGAGCTGGCCCGGGTCCTGCTCGAGAACCGCCGCTTCAGCCCCCTGGAAAGCCTGGCCTATGGCGACCACGGCCTCGTGAAGGCGATCGAGACGGTCTCGGCGGCGCTTCAGGCCGGCAAGCGCATCGCCCTATATGCCGACTACGACGTCGATGGGACCATGAGCTGCGTCTCGTGGCTCTGGTTTTTCGAGGCGATCGGCTACACGAACGTCACCCACTACATCCCGTGCCGCTTCAAGGAAGGCTACGGCCTGAACCTGAGCGCGATCCAGCATCTGATCGATGATGAGAAGGCCGAGCTCATCATTACGATGGATACCGGCATCACGGCGAACGCCGAGGCGGCTTATTGCCGCAAGCGCGGCGTCGAGTTCATCTGCACCGACCACCACGTGATCCAGCCCGACAAGATGCCGGACTGCGTCATCCTCAATCCCAAGATGCATCCGGACCCGATCTACCAGGAGCTCTGCGGCTGCGGCATCACCTTCGTGTTGCTGCGGAAGCTGGCCGAGCGCTTCCCCGTCGCGCCGGACACCTGGACCGACCTGCTGGCGCTCGCCGGAATGGCGACCATCTGCGACGTGGTGCCGCTCAACGGCGTCAATCACAAGCTCGCCAAGCTCGGCGTCGCCGCCCTCGGCCGCTCGCGCCGCCCGGTGCTCAAGCGCCTGATGGAGGCCGCCCAAACGATGAAGAACGTCGATGAGAAGGACGTCGGCTTCCGCCTCGGGCCGCGGATCAACGCCGTCGGCCGGCTGGAGCATGCCGACCTCGTCGTCAAGGCGTTCGTCGACGACGATCCGGAGCCGCTCATCGCATTCATGGACGAGTGCAACGAGCGCCGCAAGACGATCCAGAAGTCCATCGTCGAGGCCGCCCGCCGCGAAGCGCTCAAATACGGCGATGCCCCGGTCCTTTTCCTCGGCGGCGACTGGCACCCGGGCGTCGTCGGCATCGCCGCGAGCAAGATCGCCGAGGAGTTCTGGCGCCCGGTCTGGCTCTTTCAGCGGAAAGACGGCTTGTGTAAGGGCTCGGCGCGCTCGATCCCGGGCTTCGACGTGACCGCCGCGATGACGGCGGCGGCGGCGGGCTTCA
>JAYVWD010000558.1:0-2744 GCA_043786345.1 Pseudomonadota bacterium | reverse complement strand
TAGCCATTAGAGGGACCCGTTCCGCATTCCCGTCGTCTGGCGCCGCCCGTAGGGCATTCGGCGCCGGACGTCGGGAATGCGGCTCAGCACCTCCGCACCTCGTCGGTGGTGAGTCCCCCGGGGTACGGGGCAGCGCCCCGGGTGCAAGGTTCAAGGTGCAAGGTTCAAGGTTCAAGGTGCAAGGCTCACCTCTCACCAGGAAAGCAGCGTCATCCCGCTCTCGACGCCGGTCAGCCCGCCCCGTTTCACGTCGAACGTCGGCCGGACGACGAGCCCGCGGCGCGGGAGCGCCCCGCCGGCGAGCAGCGTCGAGCCGTCGCCCGTGGCATTTTCGGTGAAGCCGGGCGAGAAGACGATGTAGCTGCCGAGGAGCGTGCCGCCGATGAAGCCCATCGAGGCGCCCATCGCGACGAAGCGCAGGTTGTCGGCCGGGTGCTCGTTGAAGGCGAGGATCGCCGCGCCGATGGCGGCGCCGTAACCCGTGCAGTACCCGGCGGTGACGAAGAGGTCCTGGAACTTCTCCTCGGTGTTCGAGCCGGCCACGGCGTGGGGCGCGGCGGCGGTCATCGCGGC
Organism: Pseudomonadota bacterium; assembly: GCA_043786345.1. Classification (GTDB taxonomy): domain Bacteria; phylum Bdellovibrionota_B; class Oligoflexia; order Oligoflexales; family CAIYRB01; genus JANOTL01. The sequence goes on along the minus strand of JAYVWD010000558.1, from coordinate 2,171 downwards.
GGCAAAGGTCAAACTCTTCACGATACGCGTCACGGAGCTGCTCATCATTCGACCTCGGGCTGGGCACGGTTTGCCTATCATTATATCTAGGCGCCGCCGAAGGCCGCAAGGATGGGTAGTTCCACGCTGGAATGATTGCCCTTTTTGCCAAAGAGAGCGTCGTTGACAAAGGCTGGGACTTGCAATATCAAGGAGGCAAAGCTTTTGCGCGCTAGTTATTCTTAGCCGGCCCCACCGGACCTCAACACCCTGCTTCCAATCCCAAGCACCTAATTTCTCTCTCTTAAAACACCTAAATTCTCTCCCTAAACCCACCTATAGTTCAAAGCGAGTACCAGAGCATGTCCGAAGCAACGCCTACCTCAAAGGCCAAAAAAGCCAAGGCTGAGGTCGAGGTCGAGGAAGTTGTGGTGCCGGAGCCCGTGTCGTCCCCGTCTTCCGACGAAGTTCCCGAGATCAACCTCAAGGAGCTGAAGGAAAAGCGGATCCCGGACCTCAATCGGGTCGCGAAGGAACTGGGGATCGAAGGCGCGACCAACATGCGCAAGCAGGAGCTCATCTTCGCTCTGCTTCAGGCGCAATCCGAGCGCGGCGGCGTGATCTACGGCGAAGGCGTGCTCGAGACCCTTCCCGACGGCTTCGGATTCCTCCGGGCCCCCGACTACAACTACCTCCCCGGCCCGGACGACATCTACGTGTCGCCGTCCCAGATCCGGCGCTTCAACCTCCGTACGGGCGATACCGTTTCCGGCCAGATCCGCCCGCCAAAGGACTCCGAGCGCTACTTCGCGCTCCTCAAAGTCGAGAACGTCAACGGCTCCGCCCCGGATCCGGACTTCGAAAAGATCATTTTCGACAACCTGACGCCGCTCTACCCGATGGAAAAATTCAAGATGGAGTGGAGCCCCAAGAACCTCTCCACGCGCATTCTCGACCTCATGTGCCCGATCGGCAAAGGCCAGCGCTCGCTCATCGTGGCGCCGCCCCGAACCGGCAAGACGATCCTGCTCCAGGACATCGCCTCGTCCCTCGCCAAGAACCACCCCGACGTCGTCCTGATCGTGCTGCTGATTGACGAGCGGCCGGAAGAAGTGACGGACATGGAGCGCTCCGTCCGCGGCGAGGTCATCAGCTCGACCTTCGACGAGCCGGCCCAACGCCACGTTCAAGTCGCCGAAATGGTTATCGAGAAAGCCAAACGCCTGGTCGAGCACAAGAAGGACGTCGTGATCCTTCTCGACTCCATCACCCGCCTCGCCCGCGCCTACAACTCCGTCGTGCCGCCTTCGGGCAAGATCCTCTCCGGCGGCGTCGACTCGAACGCCCTCCACAAGCCGAAGCGCTTCTTCGGGGCGGCCCGGAACATCGAGGAAGGCGGATCGTTGACAATCATCGCGACCGCGCTTATTGATACCGGCTCCAGGATGGACGAGGTCATTTTCGAGGAGTTCAAGGGTACGGGCAACATGGAGCTCCACCTTGACCGCAAGCTCTCGGAAAAGCGGACCTTCCCGGCGATCGACATCAACAAGTCCGGCACCCGGAAAGAGGACCTGCTCCTCGCCAAAGAAGTGCTGAATCGCATGTGGATCCTCCGGAAGCTCTTGCAGCCCCTTAATACGATCGATGCGATGGAATTCCTCCTGGATAAGCTCGACAAGACCAAGACCAATTCCGAGTTCATCGAGTCGATGAACGGATAATATCCCGCAATACGCACCTAACGTGTTGCCCTGATTGCAAAAAGGACCGGGACCATGAAAGAAGGCATTCACCCCAATTACGTCGAGTCGACGGTGAGCTGCGCCTGCGGCCACACGTTCAAGACGCGCTCGACCCGCGCCGAGATCACGCTCGAAATCTGCTCGACCTGTCACCCGTTCTTCACGGGCAAGGTCAAGCTGATCGACACCGCCGGCCGGATCGAGAAGTTCCAGAAGAAATACGGCGCCAAGAAGTAAAAGGATCGGGGCCGCCCTTGTGGCGGCCTTGGGTTTTTTGACGCCCATGTTTTCCAATCTCGAAGCCGTAGAGCGGCGATTCCTCCAGATCGAAGATACGCTCGCTTCGGGTCAGCTCAAGGCGCCGGACCTGACGCGTTTGACGAAGGAGCGCGCGTCGCTCGAGGAGCTCGTCGAGACGTACCGCGTCCACAAGCAGCTCCTGCAGGC
>JAYVWD010000557.1:0-5087 GCA_043786345.1 Pseudomonadota bacterium | reverse complement strand
GCGCGACGGGGCGGTCCTTGAGCGAGCTCAAAAAACCGTAGGGAACGAGCAGGATGGCGAGCCGGCCGTCGTAGTGGAAGCCGCGCCAGATGTCGTTGCCGCAGGCCGGCAGCGCGTCGAGCAGGTAAAAGCTCCGCATCATCTCGTGGTCGGGCGGCAGCGGCAGCCAGCCGGCCTCCTCCTCGCCGCCGCCGTGCGCGAGGTTCTGCGTGAGCTTCGCGAGCTGCTGCGTCTGGAGCGGCGCCTCGACGACCAGGAAGCCGCCGCGCTTGAGCCAGAGCGCCACGTCGCTCTTGAGGTGGCCGTCCTTGTCGGCGATGGCGCTGACGTCTTTCACCCAGGCCCAGGGCTCGAGCAGGGCCTCGGGCTGGAGGGCGGCGAAGACGCTCGGTTTCGGCTCGAGCTCGATGCTCGTCCGGTGCGAGACCTCGCGGGCGAGCATCCCGAGCGTCGGCGTGGCGTCGTCGTAACCGATCATGGCGAACCCGGTTTTCGCCTCGGCGCGCGGCGCGGCCAGGCTGAGCCCGAGGCCGGCCAGCAGCAGCAAGACCGCGGCTTCCGGCTTCTTCCCCATGGTCCGCCAGATCTTAAGCCCCAGCGCGGCCAGCGCCTCGAGCGCCGTGGCGCCGACGACCAGGAGGGCCGCGAGCCGGAGCCAGGGGAGCGGGTCCTCGCGGTCCTTCTTCGCGGGTAGCTGCTTGTCGTGCAGGTCCATCTGCGCGGTCCAGCGCGGCGGCAAGGTCGCCGCGTCCTGCTCGCTCAAGAGGCTTTCACCGAAAGGCACGTTGGTCTCCTCGAGGCGCGCCCGTTCGCGCGCGGGCAGGGGCACGGCCTTTTTCCACAGGGCCTGCGCGACGTCGTCGACGCGCGGCCACGAGAGCAGGCCGGCGCCGATGCCGCCGCGCGGCTCCATGATCCCCTGCCAGGTGAGCAGCTCGCGCACGAGGAGCGGCATCTGGGCGTGGTTGATGCCGGTCTGGAGCGAGGGCGCGAGCGGCACGGTGAACGCCAGGACGCTCAAGCCGGAGGTCTGGTCGCGGCCGCTCCAGGCCAGCGCGTTCGCGCCGGAGCCGAGCTGGCCGCCGATCTGCTTCGCGCCGAGCGACGGCAGCAGGCCCACCCAGTGGTTGCGCGACTCGACGTGGGCGCAGAAGTCCTGGTTGCCGCCGCCCTCCTCCTTACCGTCGAGGAGGAGCCGGGCGTAGCACTGGCAGAGCTCTTTGTAGTCCGCGTCGAGGGTCGTCGGCGCGAGCCAGATCTTGGGGCCGCCGGCGAACACGGGCGTCGCCCCCTGGGCCGCGTCGGGCCCGCCCCGGGCGTCGCGCGCGGCCTTGCGCCGGGCGTCGCCCAGGGATTTGGGGCAAAAGCGGTCGACGCCCTCGCCGCTACCGCCGAGCACGACCCAGAACGGGTAGTCGGTCGGCTTCGGGCCGGGCTGGTTGAGGAAGTCGAAGCGCTTGAGCCGGAAGCCCAGGACCTCGAGCGTGATCGCGAGCTGGTTGGCCGGGTCGCTCAGGGTGCGCTCGCCGGCCGCGTCGGCGATCATCAGGACGTCCTGCTTCAAGCCGAGGAGGCGCGTGCGGAACTCGTTGTCGGCCTTGAGCGCGTCGTCGACCTCGATCCGGAAGATCAGGGGCTCGGCGTTGGCCGGGTCGCCGGCGGCGCGGGCGGCCTTGACGTCGACCAGGGACACGGGCCAGGCGGCGCGCACGGTGAGGCGCTGCTTGTCCGGGCTCATGTGGAAGGGCACGGAAAGCAGGACCTTCTGCTTGTAAACAGCAATCAGTTTACCATCGGCCTCTTTCGTGCTGGCCTTCCGGGAGATCTCGACGTCCCAGTCCATCGACGGGGCGTTCGGGAGCGACAGGAAGCGGGCGTCGTTGACGAAGAGGTTCTCGGCCTCGACCCCGCCCTCGGCCAGGTCGTAGAAGACGACGTGCATGTCCTCGAGCAGGTACTGCCAGTTGAAGCCGCCCCAGGTATGCCCGTCCCGGTCCGAGGCGATGAAGATGCGGTCGACCTCGCCGATGTCCTCGATCAGGAGCTTCATCGCGAGCCCGAGCTTGAGGCCCCCCCGGTGGAAGCCCGCCTTGACCAGCAGGGCCTTCACCTCGCCCTCGTTTTGCGGCTCGACGACGGCCGGGGCCGAGCTCGTGCTGATGGTGACGCGGCCCGAATCCTTGAGCGAGGCGTAGAGCGCCGCCATCTTCGCCGCATAGTCCTCCAGCGAGACGTGCGCGGCGACCGACGGGCTCATGTCGGCGAAGATGTGGATGCGCGTCTGGTTCGGCTCGAAGGGGGTGAAGACCTGGGTGCGCGGGCGCAGCGAGAAACCCGTGATCACGGCGGCCAGCGCCAGGAAGCACAGGAACCCGAGCCACGGCGGCGGCCGCAGCAGGAGCTTCGGCATGAGCCGCGCCTCGAGCGTCATGACCCGCATCGTCGGCAGCCAGACGCGCTTTTGGCGCTTGCGCTTGAGCCACCAAACGACGAGGCCCACGAGCGCAAGCGCCCCGACGGCGACGAACGCCTTGGCCGGACCTAAGACGGTGTTGCCGAGCTCCACGGGCGTCAGAGCTCCTTCGCGAGGCCGGCGGCCGTCTTGGAGCCGAGGGCGTCGCGGGTGAAGGCGTGGAGGTCGACCAGGTAGGACGAGACCTTGGTCTTGTCGGTGATGAGGCAGTAGCTGCCGCCGGCCTTCACCACGTCGGCGCTGAGTTTGAGCCGCCACTGCTCGAGGTTGCGCAGGTAGTTGTCGCGGTGGCGCAGGGCCTGGCCCTGATACTCGCGGCGGCCGGCGCCCTCGTCGAAGTACGTGGTGTCGCCTTCGATCCAGAAGGTCTCGGTCTCGAGCGAGGAGAGCGTGTGCAACCACAGAAAGCGCTTGGCGCTCTTTACGAAATGGAGGGTCTCCGCGGCACCCAGCCCGTCGCCGACGTAGAACGCCAGGTCGACCGGGCGGGGGTCGTGCGGCGTCGGCGCGAAGGCGGCGGCGAAGGCGGCCTTAGCGAAGTTTTTCGCGGACACCTGCGCGAAAGCCTGCATGAGGTCGGCCGTGCCGCGGGCGCCGGCCTTCGCCGTCGGCAGCTTCGCGGCGCCGTCGTCGACGAGCCAGAGCTCGACCTGGTCGCCCATCTTGAGGTGAAGGTGCGCGAGGTGGAAGGCGACGCGCGCGGCGATCTCGGCCTTGGACACCGGCAAGGGGCTGACCGGGACGTCGGCCGTCGGCCACTGCATCGTCTCGCTCACGTCGAAGGCGATGCGCACGCGCGCCGCGGCCTCGTCCCGGATCTCGCGCACGATGAGCTGGTCGGTGCGCGCGAAGGCTTTCCAGTCGATCAGGTTGAGCGGGTCGCCCGCCTTGTACTCGCGGCCCGACTCCGGCATCCGCGTCGGCCGGCGCAAGGACATGAAATGGCTGCCATGCAGGCGCGGGCTGTTTTTGTAGGCGCGGTAGTGCGCCTCACGCGGCTGCGTCGGGTGCAGGAAAGCGAGCGACGACTGGTCGATGCTCAAGCGATCCCTTTCGCGAGGTTTTTCTGCCGGGACTCCAGGCGCTCGAGGAGCGTCGTGATGAAGCTGTCCTCGCTCATGCCCTCGCGCTGGCCCTGGGCCGTGAGGCGCAGGCGGTGGCGGAGGACCGGCTTCGCCATGCGGCGGATGTGCGACCAGCGCACGCCTTCGGACTTCTCGATGAGCGCGAGGGCGCGCGCGGTCGAGACGAGGCTCAGGCCGGCGCGCGGGCCGGCGCCGTACCAGATGACGTTTTTCAAGGTGTCGGGGCAGAGCGGATCCTCGGGGCGCGAGGAGCGCACGAGGTCCCGGACGCCGGCCAAAATGCTGTCGTCGATCGGCATCGACTGGGCGCGGGCGATCAGGGCGGCCACGTCCTTCGCGGTGAGCTCGTCGTGCGCCTGCGCGCCCTCTTCGCCGTGCTGCTCGCCGACGAGGCGGCCGGCGGCGTGTTCCTTGAGGATCTGGGCTTCCGCCGCCTCGTCCGGATACGGGACGAGCGTGTGCACGAGGAAGCGGTCGAGCTGCGCTTCCGGCAACGGGAACGTCCCTTCCGACTCGAAGGGGTTCTGCGTCGCGAACACCATGAACGGCTGCGGCAGGATATGGCGCTTGCCGAACGCGGTGACGGCGCGCTCCTGCATCGCCTCGAGGAGCGCCGACTGCGTGCGCGGCGACGCCCGGTTGATCTCGTCGGCGAGCAGCAGGTTCGTGAACACCGGGCCCGGCGCGAACTCGAAGTGGCGGCGCTGCGAGTCCTTGTCGACGTTCAGGATCTCGGAACCGATGATGTCGGACGGCAAAAGGTCGGGCGTGAACTGGACGCGCCCGAATTGCAAGCCGAGGTTCTTGGCAAAGACCCGGACGAGCGTCGTCTTCGCGAGGCCCGGCGCCCCGGTCATAAGGATATGCCCGCCGGCGAGGAGGCAGCAGAGCGTCTCCGTAATGAGCGCTTCCTGGCCGAAGACGGATTTGCTGACGTTGTCGCGGAGGCGTCCCGCAAGGCGGGTGGCTTCCTCCAGGCTCAAAGGCGCAGGCGTCGTCATGCGGAGGAGTCTCCTCTCGGTCGGGACTGTATGGGTACGGGCCGATTGATGGCTCATCATAACCGAGCCCACGACGGAAAGACACGAGATGTCGCTTCTATACGCCCCGCAGGAAGAGTTAATCGCCCCGCGTGCGATGAGCGCCGTTTAAGGGAGTCGGCTCATGAAAAGCGTGGGGTGCGTGGTGATGAGCCTGCTGCTGAATGCAGCAGCAGCGCGGGGGCAGGAGCTTTTGGTGCCGAAGGACGTCCGCGACGCGGTCGCGGAAAGCTACGCGGTCGGGCTTAGGCCAAGCGGGATGGGGGTGGGAGTCGCCCGCGTCCGGACCTTCGCGTTACCGCGGGTCAGAAGCCGCAAAGCCTTGAGCGAGGCGCTCGCCGCGGCCTTAGCTGCGACGCGGGCGGGCTCGCCGGCCGCCCTGGCGAAAACTTGCCGGTCGGCGGACTCCGAGCCGCCGCTCGCGCCCCCGCGGGCCTGCCTCGCCTGGCACGAGGCGCACTCACGCCGGGATGGCGGGGCGGGGGCGCG
>JAYVWD010000556.1:0-2654 GCA_043786345.1 Pseudomonadota bacterium | reverse complement strand
AAGCAGATCGCCAGCGTCTGCCGCAAGATCGCCCGCCAGCACGCGGAAATGGACGGCGACGAGACGACGGCCATCGGCGAGCTCACGGTGAAGCTGACGCCCCAGCTCGTGCAGAAGCACCTGGGCGCCAAGCGCTACGACGACGACTTCTTCCACAAGGACCCGCTGGTCGGCGTCTCGTTGGGCCTGGCCTACACGAGCTACGGCGGTGAGGTGATGGCGATCGAGACCAACCTGCTCGCCGGCAAGGGCGCCAAGCTCGTGCTGACCGGCCAGTTGGGCGACGTGATGAAGGAGTCGGCCCAGACGGCGATGTCCTACCTCCGCTCGCGCGCCGTCGAATTCGGGCTCGACCCGGTCAAGATTTCGGACCACGAGATCCATGTGCACGTTCCGGCCGGCGCCGTCCCGAAAGACGGACCGTCCGCGGGCACCGCCCTCGCCACCTCGATCCTCTCGGCTCTGTACGGACGAGCGCCTACCGAGAAGGTCGCGATGACGGGCGAAATCACCCTGCACGGCAAAGTGCTGCCGATCGGCGGCCTCAAGGAGAAGATCCTGGCGGCGCAGCGCGAAGGCATCGAGCACGTGCTCCTTCCCGAGAAGAACCGGGCGACGTTCGAGATGCTCCCACAGAACGTCAAGCGCCGCATCAAGGTCACCTTCGTGAAGGACTACCGCGAGGTCGCCGAGATCATGTTCGGTCCGGTCATCTCCGTGATCCTGCCGGCTCCAACCGAAGTGATCCTGCCGGTCCCGGGCGAAGTGAACCTGGCCAGCTGAGTTTGAGAGACAGATGAGATAGAATGGAAGGAGCTAACCCTCCTTCCATTTTTTTTCCTTCCAGCACACCGGGGTACCCTCGATGAACGACGCGCTTAAATGGGTCGGCAAGGTCCTCTTGCAAGGCATTCTCTGGGTCTTCGTGCTCTCCATCAAATGGAACGGCCATTCGACGCTCTTCGCGTCGGCCAACGAGGTCTTCGTCCAGAACGCGCTCGTCCAGACCGTGGACCAGGAGCTCGGCGACCTCTGGCGCAAGGCCAGCGACGCCGCCAAGCTGACCTTCAACAAGGCCCGCGACGGTGACGACAAGTCCCTTTAATAACTGAATAAATCAGCAACGCTCGGGCCGTGCGCACTTGTGATATAGTGCGCGCGGCCCGAGCCTCGCCATTTCCCCCGACATCGTGCCAAAAGGACGAGCCGTGAGCGTTCTCGATATCGTCATCTACCCCGCGAAAGTCCTGGAGACCAGGGCCGCCGAGGTCACCAAATTCGATGACGACCTGAAGAAATTCGTCGCCGACATGCACGAGACCATGGTCGTCTCCGCCGGCATCGGCCTCGCCGCCAATCAGGTCGGCGACCTGCGCCGCGTCATCACGATGGAAATCCCCTTCGCCGACAGCAAGTACTCGGATCAGGAGCCGGAAGTCCAGGAGTGGTGGCACGACAAGAAGTTCACCTTCATCAACCCGGTGATCATCAGAAAGCAGGGCAAGTTCCGCTTCCAGGAAGGCTGCCTGAGCTTCCCCGAGATCTACGAGTTCGTCGAGCGCGCGGCCGAGGTCTGGGTCAAGGCCGTCGATGAAACCGGCAAGGAGTTCGAGGTCCACGCGACCGGCCTGTTCGCCGTCTGCATCCAGCACGAGATCGACCACATCGACGGCATCGTCTTCGTCGAGCGCATGTCCCGCCTCAAGGCCAGCATGGTGAAGAAGAAGATCGCCCGCCGCGCCATGTCCGAAGAAACCGTCGAAGAGAAAGCTTGAGCCGCATGGCCGTAATCGTCGCCCCCTCGCTGCTCTCGGCGGACCCCATGCGTTTCGGCGAGGACCTGCGCACGGTCGAGGACGGCGGCGCCGACTGGCACCACGTCGACGTGATGGACGGGCACTTCGTCCCGAACCTCACTTACGGCCTGCCGTTCGTCGCCGCCCTCAAGAAGACTGCCCGGATCCCCCTCGACGTCCACATCATGATCAGCAACCCCGACGACATGGCGGTCGAGTACGCCAAGGCCGGCGCGGACTTCGTGGTCTTCCACGCCGAGGCGGCGCGGCATTCGCACCGCCTGGCGCAGGCGATCCGCGCGGCGGGCGCCCGGCCCGGCGTCGCGCTGAACCCGGGAACCCCGGTCGAGGCGGTCTTCGCCCTGCTCGGCGAGCTCGACGTCGTGATGATCATGTCGGTCAACCCGGGCTTCGGCGGCCAGAGCTTCATCAAGCACACGATCGATAAAGTCGCGAGCCTGCACAAGGAGCTCGTGCGCCGCGGCCTCGACAAGAAGGTCCTCATCGAGGTCGACGGCGGCATCAACGCCGAGACCGGGGCCGAGGTGGTCAAAGCCGGGGCCACCGCCCTCGTCGCCGGCACCTTTGTGTACGGCGCCAAAGACCGTGCGGTACCGATCAAGACCCTCAAAGGACTAAGTAAACCGTGACCGAATCCGCCTTCCGCCTCGGTGAGGAGACCCTGACCTGTGAGCGCCTCGTGCGGCTCGCCGCGACGCCGCGGCCGCTTCTTTCCGCCTCTGACGCCGCCAAAAAGCGCGTCGCCGCCTTCCGTGCGGTCGTGGAAAAGGTCCTCGCCTCGGGGCAGCGCGTCTACGGCATCAACACCGGCTTCGGCTTTCTCTCGGACGTCGCGAT
>JAYVWD010000555.1:0-11685 GCA_043786345.1 Pseudomonadota bacterium | reverse complement strand
GCGGCGAGGCGCCCCGCCCGGACGCGTATGCTCCCCGCGACCCGGGCATCGACGCCCGCGGTCACGACGGTGAGCGCGCCGCTAGGCAGGCCGAGGTTCTGCGTGCGCACGTCGCCGCCGCAGGCGAGGACGCCGCCGCCGATGACGCCCGAGCCCGAGGTGACGGTGATCGTACCGCCGGCGGTGATCTGCGACTGCAGGATCGAGCGCTTGGCCGTCAGGTTTCCGCGGCAGGTGACCGTGGAGTTCTCGATGAAGTCCGCCGTGACGTCGCCGCGCGCGCGGACGAGGCCGCGCGGCCCGACGACGATCCCCCGGCCGACCTGGACGTTGCCGGCGCATTCGACCCTACCGCCACAGATCTCGCCGCGCACGATGAGGTCGCCGCCCGCCTTGACGCGCGCGCCGCTGTCGATGTTGCCGGTGATCTCGATCGGCCCGTCGAACTCGATGTCGCCGCTGGCGAGGTTGGCGTCGCCCTTGTGAAGGAGCGCTTTGACGAGCCGCAAGGCGCCGGCCTCGAGCTCGACGACCCCGGAAAAGGTCGCGTAATAGCCGCCGTCGGCCCGGCGCTCAACGCCCTCGCCCAGCGTCACCCCGTCGCAGGGATCCGCGGGGGGCAGCGGCAGCGGCTTGCCCGTCACGTCCGCGCCAGGCACCGGCGGCGTCGCATAACGGACCGCGGCGATCAAGGTTCCGGCCTCGGCGAGGGGCTGGCGCCGGTAGGCCCGCATGGCGCCGCCGGCCAGGTCCTCCGGCCGGGCCGCGAGCGCTAAAGACGGCCCGGACCCGGCGACCGGCGGCGTGGCCGCCGCGACGGCGAGGCCGCGCACATCCTGGCGTTCGGCGACCATGCGGCGCAGCTCGGCCGCGAAGCCGGGCCGCAGGCCGTGCACGATGCCGGCCACTTTCAGCGCGGCGTCGATGCAGTCGTCGTTCAAGTGCGACTCCGTCAGGTCCGGCGCCAGGCCGGCGACCCAAGCCGACATCCGGTCCAGGGCGACGGCGAAGACGAGCGCGGCCGGCGGCGCGGGGGCCCTGGTCGGCGGCGCGGGGGCCCTGGTCGGCGGCGTGGGCGCCTGGCCCGGCCGTTTCTTCGGCGGCGGCGCGCTGGCCTCGGCCGCCGGGACGGCCGGCCGGACGGCGACCAGCACCTTCATCGGAAGGCCGATGCCGAGCTGCTCCGGCCCGGCGAGCGCCGCCTGAAGCGCGTCGATGAGCTCGGACCGGCGGATCCGGTAGCGGCCCCGGCCCGTCGCCTTCAGGCGGAGGAGCGCCTGCTCGATGCGGGCGATCCGCTTTACGACGCCCGCCACGTCGCCCACGGCGGCGAGGTCATAAACGAGGAGGCTCACCTCGCCGCGGGCGGGGTTGACCACGAGGTGGAAGGCCGGCGCGTGGCGTGGCCGCTTGGCCTGGAGCCCATGCAGCGCCAGGTCCTGGACCGGCTCGCCAGCCTGGGCGCGCACGAGGGCGCCTTGAATTTCGGTCGGGTTGAGGCGCGCCTTGACCCCGCGCGCCCGCAGCGCCCGGCGCAGGTGCAGCTCGAGCCAGCCGGCGTCCCAGAAGGCGAGGCCCGGAGAGTCGGGGGCGATCGAGAGCAGAGCGAGGCTATCGCCGTCGGGCGGCGCCTTGATCGCGAGGCCCGGCAAGTCCGGCGCCGCGGCGGCGAGGAGCAAGGTGACCGATTCCGGCGCCGGCGCGCCCGATTGCACCGCCGTTCTCAACGCGGTCCATACGCGCGCCAGGTGCCGGTCATGGACGATGATGAGGGCGGCCTTGCCGGCCCGCTTCAGCTCGTGCATCCGGGCACGGGCCTGGTCGACGAGGTGTTGGGGCGGCGCCGCGGATTCGCGGCAGGCCTGCGCGGAGACGGTGACGACGAGGCGCATCTTCCGGGAGTTGTACGAGGTCAAAGGCGGGGCCGTGGCCCGCGGCAGGTCCGGGTCGTCGAGGGTCGGGGGGTCTGAGGTCGATCTTTTCATCCACCATATAGGATCGCCCTAGGTGCCACGAACTTGAGATTGACCTATTTTTCTAGTAATATAAGCATGTTAAAGAGGACCATAAAAGCGCGCGCAGCGGCGCTAAATTGAATTCATGACGCCCGTGCAGCCCGTCCCCGCCGGCCGCTCAGTGCGACTCGAAGCAGCTCGTGACCTCGAGCTTGGTAAAATAGCGCTTGCTGCACGCGGTGCAGACGTACTCGGCGCCGTCGCGCATGAAGGCCTGGTCGCCTTTCACCTTTTTGGCGGGGGCGGGCCCGGCGGCCGCGGCGCCGGCCACGGGCACGGTCGAGTCTAAGGCCCCGGGCGCCGCCGCGGGCGCGGCTGGGCCGGGGGACGGCTCAGCCGCCGCCGGTGCCGGGCTTTGTGCCACGGGCTCCATCGTCGGCCCGGCGACCGGGGCCGTTCTGACCAGCTTGCGCCTTAGCGGCGCCGCCACCATCAGCGACGGGGCCGCCACGCGGCGCTTGAACGGCCGCGCCGCCGGCGTCACGTCGTCGGACGCGAGCAGCCCCATGTCGGCCTCGTGCCGCTCCTCGGCCCGCCCGCGGCACTCCGCGGCACAGCCCCGCGCCGCCTGGCGCTTGACGAAGTCGCGCGCGCAAAAGCGGCAGCGATAGACCATCGACATCCCATGCCGCCGCGGCAGCACCGGGTCGAGGCGCAGAAGCTCGCCCCAGCACTCCGTCAGGCAGCCGACGGCCTGGTCCTCTTGCCCATAGAAGGTGCGGCAAAGGCCGCAGAAAAACTTGCGGCCACGGCGGATCACGCGCTTGATGGCGCCGGCGCGCAGATGGAACGGATAAATGGTGGCGGCTTGGGTCATGGCGGCGTTGGAGCTCCTCTCCTCTGTCTTCGGAGCGCCCCGGCCCGCCTTGAGGGAGACGATAAATTATTATCTATATCCCAGTATTTCAAGTGGCTTATGTGAATCGCTTCAGCGACTCCACCAGCGCCTCCCGGGCGACTCCGCGCCAGGCGATGTAGCCATCGGGCCGGACGAGCACGGAGTAGCCGGACGCCGCGACCTCGTAGCGCTCATCCGCCTCGGTTTCCGCCGGACCCAGGGGGATCACCGTGCAGAGCCGCGGGTCGAGGCCCGCCGACGGCTCCGCGCCATAGCAGAGGAGGTGATGCGTCGGCCCGAGCATGCGCTCGACGGAAGGCCGAGCTCGTCGACGAGGCGGACCGTCACGCCGCGCGCCAGAAGCGCCGTCGCCATCACGGGGCCCGTCGGCCCGGCGCCGGCCACGAGGACGTCGGTGTCTCCGCTCATCGCCCGCCGCCTTTTATGAAGCCGTACGGGCAATGCCGGCAGCCGCTCTCGCAGCAGTACCCGCGTTTCTTGAGGAAGTGCTCCGTGAACACCATGTACCCGTCATCGCTCGTATAAAAGTCGAGGCCTGCGACCAGCCGCGGCAGTGGTTGCGGCGGCGGTGGGGTCCTCTTCTTGTCGTCGGGTGCGCTCATGGAAAAAAAAGGATCCCCGGGGCCCTATGGCGCCCGGGGACTCTTATCTCACCTTTTGCCGGCTTCTGTCAGCTCAGTCCGCGGCGGCGCCGTAGATCGCGACGTCGTCGATCTTCCAGCCGTCGTAGTCGATGGAGTAGTCGGAGGTCATGCGGAACCGCAGCTGAACCGAGGTCACGCCCGCGGCGAGCACGGTGGACAGGTTGTAACTCTTCGGCAGCCAGCCGCCGCTCGCGCCGGAGACCTTGTCGAGCTGGATCCAGGTCGCGCCGCCGTCCTGCGACAGCTCGACGTAGCCGATGTCGTAGTTGGCTTCGGTGTCGAACTTGGTGTTGAACATCAAAGTCAGGTCGTTCGAGGTGACCGCGACCGGCGCCATGGTGAGCGCGACGTCGAGGTTGTCGCCGTAGCTCGCGCCCGGGCTATCCGAGAAGACGCTGCTGGCGTGGCCCGCGTCCTGCTCGACGCCCCAGAGACCCTGCACCGTTACGCCGTCCATCGAGTCGGCGAGGTTCTCGGTGATCTTTGTGATGTGCTTCACCTCGTAGGCGACCGAGGCCGAGCGCCCGCCGACGTTGCCGACGTTGTCGGCCGCCTTGACGGCGAGGTAACCCGAGGAGTTAAAAGCCAAACCCGAGACCGTCGCGGAAATCAGCGCGGCGTCCGTGTCGCGGACGGAGGCGGCGGCCACCGTCGCGGCATTCCACGCGGCTTCCGAGTCGATCGGCGTGGCCGCGACCCGGACTTCATAACGCTTGGCGCGGCCCTCGGCGCCGTCGTCGCCGGAGGCGGCCCAGGACATCGCCAGCGTCGTCGTGCCGGCGGCGTCGACCTGCACGGCGCTGACGGCGTTCGGGGCGATCAGGTCGTTTTCGAGGGCGTTAAAAGCGTTGATGCGGCCGCCGCTCACCGTCTTGCCGGCGAGGGCGGCGATCTTGTCGGCGGTGTTGAGGATCCGCGCCTTGATCTGCGCGCCGGTCGCGTCCGGATAAAGCGACTTGATCAGCGCCGCGAGGCCCGACACGTGCGGCGTCGCCATCGAGGTGCCGCTGTATTTGTCGTAGAGCTTGCCGGGGACCGACGACCAGATGTCCACGCCGGGCGCGCCGACGTCCACGGTCGTCTTGCCGAAGCAGGAGAAGCTCGCCATGCCGTCGTTGTTGTCGGTCGCCGCGACGGCGATGACGTTGTCGGCGTCGTAGGACGACGGGTAGTGCGGGTCGGTGTCGTTGTTCAGCGAGTCGTTGCCGGCGGCGGCGATGAACAGGATGCCCTTGGCGCCCGCGGCCTTGATCGCGGCTTCCATGGTGTCGGAGAAGCCGCCGCCGCCCCAGCTGTTGCTGGTCAGCGTGAGCCCGAGGGTGTTGCCGTACTCGATCGCCTTGACGGCGTCGGCGAGGGTGCCGGAGCCGGCGCCCGTCAGGAACTTGAGGCCGACGATCGAGACGTTCCAGTTGACGCCGACGACGCCGACGCCGTCGTTGCCGTGCGCGCCGATCGTGCCGGAGACGTGGGTCCCGTGGTTGTTGTCGTCCATCGGGTCGTTGTCGTTGTTGGCGAAGTCCCAGCCGTGCCAGTCGTCGACGAAGCCGTTGCCGTCGTCGTCGACGCCGTTGGTCGCCTTGTCCTTGCCGGCAGCGTCCAGGCCCGTTTCGCCCGGGTTCGTCCACATATTGTCCTTGAGGTCGGGGTGCGTGTAGTCGATGCCCGTGTCGATCACGCCGACGACGACGTTCTTGCTGCCGGTCGTCAGGTCCCAGGCCTCTGGCGCGTGGATGTCGGCGCCGGCCGTGCCGCCCGTCGTGCCGTCGTTGTGAAGGCCGTAGAGCTTGCCGAAATCGGGGTCGTTCGGCTGCGTGGCGTCGATGTGGAGGATCGTGTTCGCCTCGACCGACCGCACGCCCTTGACGGCCGCGAGCGACCGCGCGACGGCCGCGAGGGCTTTTTCATCGCCCTTGGTCGCGAGCTGGATCTGCTGGGCGCCGCTCGCAAAGGTGTGGAGGACCTTGGCGCCCGAGCGCGCGAGGACCTCGGCCCGGTCGGCCGAGGCGAGGCTCGGCGCAAACCGGACGAGGAGCTGGTCGGGGACGTGCTCTTTATCCAGGTTGAAGCCTCCGGCCACGGCGATGCCGCTGAAAGCGAACGCGCTCGCGGCAAGCAGAATGCGTGCCGCCGCGGTGGGCCATGCCTTCCCCGGTACGAGTCTCATCAAGCTCTCCCTTTCCAGTTTTTGGACGTGTGCTGCGAACGGACCCGCCGACCTGGCAGGACCGATAATCGACTGAGGGCGGAGTTCTCGGAGCCCCCAGAATGGGGGCGCGGGGTCGGGCAAGAAATGCCGGGCTTGGTAAAGACTCTGTGATTATGAGGCGTTTCCGATTGGCTGTCCAGCCAGCCCCCGGCGCCATCGAATCCCTGAAAGAGGCCTGCCTCAAAGCCTACGAGACCTCAGGAGAAATCCGGGGGCTTTCCCTTTTCCTAAAGGGTCCCGCGCAATTGCCGATAAGTCGGGTGACTCGCGAAGAGGCTTTGAATGAGCATTGGGCCGGAACCCGTTCGCCGCCTGTTGGCCGTCGCGCTTTCCGCGACGTTGGGGCCGCTCGGCTCCTGCGGAAGCAAGGTGACGCCGGTCACCGCGGCGCCGTCGACCGAAAAGGCGGCGAGAGGCTCGAGCGGTTCGAGTGGCAGCGAGACCGCCGACGAGGGCAGCTTCGGGCAGACCAGCGGCGACACCGAAGGGCCCTCCGGCTCGGAATCCGCGGACCCCCCCTCCGACGGCGGCGTAGGCGCGCTCCTCGCGAGCTGCGGGGTCACCGAGAAAGAGCTCAGCGATCCGACCTCGGTGCTCTTCGAAAAAGACTTCACGAGCTGGCCCAAGGTCTTCCACGGCAACTTCAACGCGATCGTCGTCGCCGGCGAGTACGTCGTCTCGGTCAAGACCAAGATCCACATCAAGGCGACGCTCGGCGAGACGCGCCAGTCGACCGATTTCCTCGTGACGGGGCAGCCGGACAAGGCCGTGGCGCAGGCGCAAGCGACCGCCGCGCCGAACAAAGGCACGACCATCACCAAGTCGGTTTCCTCCGAAGAACGCACCAAACTCGGGTCCACCAACAAGGAATGGGAAGGCATCCTCTGCACCATCGGCGGCACCAAGGAGGTGGTCATCGACAAGGGCGGAACGAACCGGGTCTATTCGTTCAACCCGCCCCTGCCGAGCGCCGTGTCGCCGCGCGCCAGTGCCGACCGCTTCAAGACCGAGATCGGCGCCGGCCGCACGTTCACCAAAATCGAGCTCACGGTCGAGTCCTCGACCGACCCGAAGACGCCGAAGGGCACGAAGATCATGGGCACCGTCAAGATCACGCCCCTGACCCCCAAGCTCACGCTGCAGATCGGCGCGGCCGGCAAAGAGACGGTCGTCCAGACCGAAGTGGCGTTCAAGATCGAGACGGACTTCGGCGGCCCCAAGGCGACGGCGGCGCTCGGGATCCTGCCGATGACGGCGATGTACATCAGCACGACGAAAAAAGACCTGCGCATCATCGTGGGCGACACCGGCGACCCGGATCTTGGCATGATCGTTCTCTCCGACGAGCTCCAGTAACCCCGAGGCAGCAGCCATGACCATGAAAAAGCTGAAAGTCGTCCTCGTCGTCTCGGCGTTGTTCGCGCCCGCCTGCGGCGAGACCAAACAGACCGCGGCCAACTCCGCCAAGGGCAGCGGCAGCGGTACCGGCGAGGATGCCTCCAGCGGCTCCGGCACCGGCCCCGAGGGTTCCAGCGGCGGTGACGACACGACCGGTACCGGCTCCGCCGGCGGGGCGGAAGTCCTCGGCGCCTGGTGCAAGAAGGCGGGCGAGACCAAGTCGATCAAAGACCACATGAGCGAGGTGTTCGGCCGGCTTTGCGACGGCGCCAGCCCGACCAAGTTCTTCGCCTCGACCTTGATCAAAAACGCCTACGCGGGCTCCGGCACGCCGAAGCTCCAGGACCAGAAGCTCAAGACCGACGGCCCCAACACGACGGCCGACTTCGGCGTCGGGCTCAAGATCCCCCTCTCCTGCAAGGACCACTTCGCGAAGGTCGGGCCGAAAGCCGGCGAGGACGACAGCGTCAAGAAGATCGCCGCGGCGACGGGCGCGACGGCCGAAGGCGGCATCCTCACGACGTATAAGAAGGGCGACGACAAATACCTCGAGCGCGGCTGGCTGGTGCACTCGAAGACGTCGAAGAAGGTGCTCATCGTCACCAAGGTGCAGGACTCGAACAGCGACTCCATGCAGTATGATTTCGACGAGGGCGGCAAGGCCTTCATGTACGCGCAATACATCGTCAAGGCCATCGAAGGCGTCAGCGCTTACAACCTGTTGACCGCCTGCGTCGAGGTCAGCAACGTGAGCTACCTGCTCACCGTCGCCCACGTCACGGTGGACAATACGCCGGGCGGCAAGCTCGCCGAGCCGACGATCGTGGAAACGGCGCAGGCCGTCGCGAAGTTCCAGTACTCGGTCGCCAAAGACGCCAAATGATCAGCCGCCGCACGCCGCGGCGGCGGTGTCGGCCTTGCCCGCCTTCTTCTGGGCGTCGCTCGCGAGCGCCTTGCACTGCGCCTTGACGAAGCCGCCCAAGCCGGACTGCAGGGCCTTGTAGGCGGTGTCCGGGATCTCCGCCTGCGTCAGGCGCGGCAACGCGGCCTGGGCGCCGCCGAGCCAGGCGGCGTCGCCGACCGACCCGGGCAGCGCGGTCTTGCGCGCGTCGTCTAAGCTCGCGAAGGTCTGGTCGGGGGCGTTCTTGTAGGCGAGCTCGCCGCCGCCGCCGACGAAGAGCGTGTTGCGGATCGCGAGCACGCCGAGGACGCCGGAGATCTCGTCGTCCACCGCCTGCGGCACGATGCCGACCGACCGGACCTTCTTCTGGAGCGCCCGGAGCGCGGCCAGGATCGTCTCGACGTCGAGCGCGGTGCTGGCGCAGAGCTCGCGGGTGTTGCCGACCTCGGCCTGGACGGCCGCGGCGACGACCGGCGCCTCGCACATCCAGTAGGCGACGTTGTCGTATTGGTCGAAGGCCGAGCCGTTCGCCGCCGCCTTCGCCTTCGGGTCGAAGTACTTGGCCTGGAAGTAGCGCGCGAGGAGGGCGCCGACCCCGAAGCGGTCGATCTTGTCCTGCGTCGGCGCGTGGAAGTCGGCCTCGCCGAGCACGGCGGCGGCGGCGGCGAGGCGCGAGGCGTCGCTCGCCGCCGCCGCCTGCATCACGAAGCCCTGGCGCCGGCCGAGGAAGCCGCGCAGCGTGTCCGGGTCGGCACCGTCGAAATTCTGGGCGAACGCGCCGGTCAACTTCCAAGCCCCGGCGGCGTCGCCCGCGCCCCGCGCCAGCGCGAGCTGGGAAACGGCGTCGCGCGAGGCGGCGCATTCGCGCGCCGTGACCGAGAGCGTGCGCTCGCCGGCGGGCTCGGCGCCGACCGCGAGCTGCCAGACGTCGTCGCCGCACTTGGCCGCCGACCAGTCCGCGAGCAGGCCCGAGAGCTTGCCGGGAGCGAACGTGATGCTGACGTAGAAATCGTCGAGTGAGTTGAGCCGCACCTTGGCGGCGAAGCCCGTCGCGAAGGCGTCGCCCTCGTGCCACACGCCGCTGATGTCGACCGTCCCGAGCTTCGCGTCGGTGCCCAGCACGAGGTACTGCGGCAAGCCGTTTTTCCCGCCCGTATCAACGGCATAGCGGACCTGACTGAGGAGGTCCTCGAAGAGCGACTGGACGCCCCCGCCGCCGGAGTCGGCGAGCAGCGCGGCGCCGCCGTCCCGCGGCGAGCTGCTGGAGTCCTCCGTTCTGCTGCCGGCGCCCGGTTCGCCCGGCGTGAAGAGGTCGGCCCGCCCGAGCAGATCGTAGGCCGGCGCGACGAGGTTCTGGAGCGAGCCCTCGAGCCGCCGGGACTCGGAGAAACCTTGCGCCGCGAGCCCCTGCGCCTCGGCCAGCAGCGCCGTCAGGTGGTCGAAGTCGGCCCCGGAAACGGCGCGCGGCAGCTCGGGCAAGCCCGTGCCGCCGGTCGCGACGCCCGGAATGCGGGCCAGCTGCGGCGGCAGGGCCGGCATGAGCGTCGAAAGCTTGGGGAAGCCGTTCTTGCGGATGAACTCGATCGTCGCCTGAGCCGCATTGGTCGCGCCGGCGCCTTTCCCGCAGGCCGTGGCCGCGAGCGCTCCGATGATGAGAGGCAGCAGGGAGCGGACGGGGCGCATGGGGTCTCCTGAGGCGACGCGGGGTCTCGAGCGGAGTCCATTCTAGGGCCTTGGATGCTGAAATTCCAGGCCTGATGACCCGGCGGCGCCTCAGAAGCCGTAGGCCACCCCGATCGACACCAAAATCACGTTCAGCGTATACATGCCGGCCCCCGATGCGCCTTCCGGCACCGCGCGGCTCCCCTTCGTGTATTGGAAGCCGGCCTCGAGGTAGCCGGCGCCCTGGAGCTTCATCCGGTAGCCGCCGGCGAAGATGGTCCGTGGCACTGCCTCGAGGGACCCGAACGTGACGCCGCCGACGACCGGGTCCTCGGCGGTGGCGTCGGCCATCGCGAGGCTGGCGTTGCGGCGCGCCGCCTCCTGCGTGTTCTTCTCGCCCCGCGCGCGCAGGCCCGCGGCGGTATCGACCTCGGTCACGGTCCCGAGCCCGACGTTGGCGTCGTGCTTGCCGAACGCCGCCGTGAGCATGTGCTTCGGCGCCAGCCAGAATTTCCCGCCGACGCAGAAGTTGTTGGTGTCGATGTAGTCGACGCCGCCGTCGGGGTCGGGTCCGAGGCCGCGCTTGTAGATGAGCCGCCCTTTGGACCAGAACTCGTGCACGAAGTCGAGGAAGCCGCCGAAGGCGCCGAAGCGGGCCTCGACCCCGAAGCCGACGACGGCGGGGCTGTAGCCGACGCCCTCGTACGGCGAATACTCGGGGTCTTTGTCGGCGGTTCCGCAGGCCGTGGCGAGGCAGATCGTCGACGTCGCGGCGTAGGTCTTGGTCACGGCGGTCTTGTAGCTGAGCCCGATGGCGACGGTGCGCTCGAAGAGCTCCGAGCGCAGGCCGAGGATGAACTGGTTCCAGGCGCCGCCATAGACGGCGTCGACGAGGGGGATGCGCTCGGCGCCGGGGTCGGCCTTGTCGTCGAGCGGCACATAGGTGAGGATGTGCGTCTGCTCGGACGAGCGCACGAGGCCCGCCCCGACGGCGAAGAAGTAGTCGAGGCGGTAGGCGAGGCCGAGCCCGAGCTTGTAGCCGCTGTTCGTCTGGACGATGTCCAAGGCCTGGTATCTGGCGCCGATCGGGACCGGGACGGCGTTGATGGCCTGGGCCTTGCCCCCGGCGGTCGGGTAGAAGCCGAAGCCGAGCGCGAAGCCCTCCACCGGGCGGAAGCTGGCGCCGACGGTGAGCGCGGGCGTCGTGACCGGGATCGTCACGAGCTTGAAGGCGTCGGTGTCGACCTGCTGGTAGGTGTAGGTGACCTTGGCGAACGACAGGTCGATGAAGGGCTCGATGAATTTGCTGAAGATGATGTTCGCGGGGTTGTAGAAGACCGCGACGCCGCCGCGCGACACCGTCTGCCCCGCGCCGGCGCTCGCCTTCGGCTGGATTCCGGGGAAGATCAGGTCCTCCGCCCGCGCGCGCCAAGGCACGGCCAGCGCGGCCGTCGCGAGGACGGCATGCGCGAGCGCGGCCCGACGGCCGGTGCTGCGGTTTGAGCGCCTTGAAAGCAAGGTCGGGCTTTGCGTCGGGAGAAGTGGCAAGCGGAGGGCTACCCCCTCATTTTAACATGCGGGAGGGGAAAAGGCCGGGGCCGGCGCGCTGTTGGCGGCCGGCCCCGGGGGGGTGATATCACCGTGCAATATTTACCTGGGAAAGTGGCTCAGCTGTTGACGCGCTTGCGCCCGCGCTCGAATTTGAGGACCTCGGCGGCGTCCATCGCCTCCTCCTCGTCCTCGCCGTCGACCACGTCGAGGACCTTGGTGGGACGCGGGGTCTTGTGATCCTTGAGCTTCTCCTTGTGCTTTTTCATCTGCGCCACGAGTTTGTCGACGAGCCCGTCGACCGTGGCATACATGTCAGCCGAGCTCTCCTCGACCTCCAGGTCGTAACCGTCGCCGCCGCGCAGGCTCACGTGGGCCGTCTGGTTGTGGCGAACCACCGAGAAGAGCACGTGCGCCTCGATCGGCTTTGTCACGAATTTTTCGATTTT
>JAYVWD010000554.1:0-3381 GCA_043786345.1 Pseudomonadota bacterium | reverse complement strand
CAGGCCAGGTCCGGATACTTGCGCAGGTACTCTTTGTTGTTGGTGTAGTCGAAGTCGGCAGCGCGGGCCACGCCGCCGAGCCCCAAGCCGAAACCGGCTAGGGTGGGGGCGAGGACCAGGGCGATGCTTTGAATCCGCTTCAAATTCATGATCTTAAGGCTCCCAAAGAGTGTCTCAGAGCGTCTTCATGAAATCGATGATCTGGGCCTTTTGCACGTCCGTCATATCGGCGAACTCGTGGCCGCCGTTCTCGCGGATGTCGGCGCAGTTCGTGTAGCCCTTGCCGGCGAGGTTCGTGGCGATCTTGCGGGCCTCGGGGTGCTGCAGGCTGCCGAACACGCCGTCGATGAACTTCTGCGCGGCCTGCGCCTTCTTGATCGTCGTCGGCTCGGCTTTGATCGCCTCCATGAGGTCGTTCATGATCTGCTTGATCCGGATGCTGGCGAAGACCGTGACCGGCAGGCCGGCGGGCAGGCCGACCTTGATCGGCTTGAAGTGCTCGGCCAGACTTTCGGTGAACTTGCCGAGGCCCCAGATCGAGTCCGGCAGCTCGGGGATGATCGGGATCTCGGCGAAGACGACCGGGTTCGCCGTGAGCGTGACCTTGTACGGGATGTCGCCGGTGTGCTCGCGCTTGTCCTCCGGCATGAAGAGCTGCTCCATCGAGTGCTGGTACATCTCGAGGCGGGTCTTCACGCTGGGGTTCGGCTCCATCGCCTTCCACTTGTTGGACGAGCCGCGGTCGATGGCGAGGAAGGGGCTCGCCCAGTCCCAGCCGAGGCCGTTGTTGTGCATGAAGGGGGCGTGCGCCCAGGCGTTGAGGAGCGAGACGTTGCGGTAGAAGCCGCGGCCGCCGAGGTTGTCCTTGGTGAGGCCCTCTTCCGGGTAGGAGAAGACGTCGTCGCCGCCGATATTGTAGCGGTCGCGCGAGCGGTACGTGTCGGAGCCGTAGGGCTCCCAAAGGTGGCCTTCCATGTGGTTGGAGTGGAGCGTGCGGCAGCGGAGGGAGTTGATCACCTTCTGCGGGACCAGGACGTCCGAGCCGAACCACTCCTGGCGCACGCCGTTCTCGTCCCGCTTCTCCGAGTTCGCGATGAACTTGTTCACGTCGATGTCCCGGACGTTGCCCTCTTCGACCTGGCCGGCGCGCGGCTCCTGGCCGGCGAGGCTCGAGTGGCACTTGGCGCACTTGTCGCCGTAGACCTGCTTGCCCGCGGCATACCAGCTGCCCGGCTCCGAGGTCTCGTCGGCCTTCTTCTGCATGATCTCCTCGACCATCTTGGCGCCGTCGACGCCGCCGGCGATCTCGGCGGGATCCTTGGCGTTCTTGAGGTCGTTCGGGCGGACCCGGAGGAGGAAGTCGATGACGTCGTAGACGCGGTCCTCGATCGCCGTGTATCCGGGGCAGTCGCGCCGGCACTGCTCGAGCTCGAAGGGCGTCTGGCGCGAGTTCCGGCCCGAGAAGGCGCGCGGATCGTCCAGGTGGTTGGCGAGGCAGGTCTCGGTGCATGAGAAGATGTTGGCGTAGACGCGGAGCACGCCGCCGCCGATGTCGACGGAGTCCTCGCCGCCCTTGAGGATGTGGCCGATCGACTGCTTCTCGGTCCCGTACTTGAACTGGCCGCCGGCGTTGCGGCGGTATGTGGAGACGATTTCATTGAACGGGTAGGCGTGCGAGCCGAACGCCTCCTTGACCTTGGGGTCCATGAGGCCCGGGCGGCGGTCCAGGTTGATGATCGCGTTGAACGTGCCCGGGTTGTAGATGTAGTCGTTGGTGAGGGCCGAGGTGTCGACCGTGCCGGGGCGCGCGTACATGACGTACTGGTGCTCAAAGCTCTCGAGCGGGGCGCCGGCGGCGTGGATCTCGGTGTTGTGGGTGAAGATGTTGCCGATGGCATACTGGATGTTGTTCCACTTCGGATTTTCCGGGTCGGCCGGCGGCGCCGTGGGCTTGAAGCCGACGTGGCAGCTGCCGCAGGTCTGGCCGACGTGGAACGGCGGCTCGACCGAGCCGTCCATCAGGCGGAGCTTGCCGTTCTTGTCCTTGCCGTAGTCGGGCACGCCGTTGGCGCCGGCGACGCGGTGGCTGAAGTTGACCCAGGACGAGGCGCTGCCCTCGTTGAGCTTCTTCCACTTGACGGGGTCGAAGCGCGGATTCGGGAACTTGCGCCAGCCGACGGCGCCGGTCGAGGTGCCGAACTCGAGGAAGCAGGAGTCGAAGCGCTTGGCCGCCGAGTCGTCCGCGCCGTTGACGCGGATGCCGGCGCCGATGCGCTCTTCGAGCTTGGCGATGTTACAGGCCGGGTCGACCTGGGTGTAATCCTTGTCCTTCGCGCCGACGTAGGTGAGCAACACGTCGTCGCCCGGGCAGAAGTCGAAGCCGTAGGTGTCTTCGCGGGTGAACGGCACGGACTCCGGGCAGGTGCCGTCGTTCGCGCCGGAGGCGCTGCGCGGGACGCAGCAGCTCGGGTCGTTGATGAGGCCCCAGTTCTTGAAGCGGTGGTTCCGGTCCTCCGTGTGGAAGGTCAGGCCGTAGTCGCCCGGAACGTTGTACCGCTGCGGCGTCACGTAGGTGTGAAAACGGCTAGAGGTTCCCGTGGCATACGTCCAGATCTGCTGGCCGATGCACTGGCGGTACCACTGCTTTTTCTCGGCCGAGCCTTCGGGCGAGTCCTTGAACTTGTCGTACTCGTTGTTGAGCAGGCAGTTGCACTTCGCCGGATCGGCGACGCACTGCGGGTCCGACATGTTCGGGCCCTTGTAATAGTCGTCGTACTCGGCCGCGTCGTCATTCTTGACGGCGGCGTTGTTCGTGCGCGGCTTGCAGGCCATGAGGGCCGCGGCCGTGGCAGCGACGATGAGGCCTAAGCGCGCAAGGGAGGCTGCCCGCAGAAACACTGGTGACTCCTTTCAACAAGGGTCGAGATCGGCGTCGAAGAAAAAAAGGCTGTCGGAGATTTGATTTTCATTTTTCCACAAGGTTGACAAAAAAGACAAGCGTCCCGCGCACCGAGGCGAAGATTCTTCCTTGTGTACCGAGGGGCAGGCCCGTTACCCTTTCCACAAATGATCAAACACGTTTTAATTTGCTATTGCCTCGGGATGCTGAGCGCCTGCCAAAGCGCCGACCACGACGCGCCCGCCGCGGCGCCGGACGCGGGCTCGAGCGACAAGCCGGCGATCAAGAGCCTCGCCCAGCCCGACGCCGGGCGGGACGGCGGGGTCCTCAACGCCGCGCCCGTGTTCGGCGGCGCGGCGCAGAATCACTACGGGTCGATCGCGGTGGCGGGCGCGGCGGGCGCGCGGGTCTGCGTGCTCAAGGCCGGGACGGCCCCGGGCTGTGCGGACCTCACCCGGTGCGCGCCCGTGGAAGGGGGCGCG
>JAYVWD010000553.1:0-10543 GCA_043786345.1 Pseudomonadota bacterium | reverse complement strand
CACGTAGGCGTCCAGCACGCGCCCGACCGCCTCGGACGCCGTGTGAAACGGCATCGGGAGGAAGAAGGCGAGGGTTACCCCGGTGCGTAAGTAGAGAGTATCACTGCTTTTATCGATGAGACGCAGGGTCTCGAGCGGGTCTTTTTGCATCATGGCGCGCACTCTATGCGTTCGGGGCGCCTCGTGTCACGCGAATCCTCGCCCGGGCTTCATCATTTGCCGGACGGATGGAAGCGGAGGAAGCCCGCCTCATGAAGCCCGGCCCAGGCGACCTCCAGGTCCGTGCAAAGCCCGGCCCGCAGCTGCTCGAGGAACGCGGCGAGCGGCTTCGTCACCACCTCGATGTACTCGGTCTCGTCCAAGGTCTGGTCCTGGATCTTGACGCAGTTCCGCGCCAGGAACGCCCAGCGCTCGACCTGCGAGTACGCGCAGTCGTGCAGGCGCCCGAGCGCCACGAGCTCGCCGGCCGCATAACCCGTCTCCTCGAGCAGCTCGCGCCGCACCGCCGCCTCGGGCTCCTCGCCGTCTTCGGCGCCGCCGCCCGGCAGCTCGTCGAGCACGAGGTTCGGGCCCGGGCGAAACTGGCGGGCCAGCACGACCTCGCCCGCGGGCGTCAGGGCGAGCACGCACACGACCTTGCCGACGATGTTGAGCGAGAAGGTTTCGCGCCGCCCGTCCGGCAGCTCGAAAAGCACGTCTTCCAGCTTGCGGTATCGCGAATGTTCGTAGGTCTTGCGCTCGATCACGCGCCAGGGCTTCGTCATGCGCCGGGACCCTCCCGGCCCAATCATAAGCACGAAAGACGGTGCGGCGTCGAATTTCTAATGCATCGGCCAAGCCGCAATCCCCGCTCGGGAATTCCCAGGAAGCATGGCAAACGCGCCAAGGGCGCGGGTTAGGGGGTATGGCCAGGCTGACCGATAATCGAGGTTCACAAGTCGTGCTGTTCGTTAAACGATTTCATGTAACCGGGGGGTAATCATGAAGGTCTCTGGCATTGCTATGTTCTCATCTCTTTTCCTGGGCGCCGCGGCGCTCGCCGCGGCCGACGCGCCGCCGCACTGGAACGTCGCCGCCATGAAGGCACGGGTCCAGGACGAGAAGCTCTCGTTCACGGTCAAGGACAACTGGGTGACGCGCTTCCTCCAGGACGGCGGCAACATCCACGACGTGACCGGGCTTCTCCACAACGGCCGCGAGCTCACCAGCGCGCCGCACGTGGATATCGTCCCGGATCCGTCCCTGCCGGCCGCGTTCGACTGGCGCGATAAGGTGCAGGGGGGCCTGACGCCGGTGCGCGACCAGGGCCAGTGCGGTAGCTGCTGGGCGTTCTCGGTGACGGGAGTCCTCGAGCAGCTCCAGAAAATCGCGCACCCGAACAAGGAGCAGTCCGTGGACCTCTCGGAGCAGGCGACCTTGTCGTGCTCAGGCAACGGCGGCTGCGCCGGCGGCTACTTCGACGCCTTCGACTACCTCAAAGCCAAGGGCCTGCCGGTCGAGGCCGACTTCCCGTACAAGGCGCAGGACCTGCAGTGCAAGCGCAATCTTAAGACCGAGGCCAAGCTCGCGAGCTGGAGCTACATCGGCAGCTCCAACCACGAGCCGACGACCGAGCAGATCAAAACGGCGATCATGAAGTACGGGCCGGTGAGCGTCGACGTCGAGGCCTCGTTCAGCTCGTATGAGAGCGGGATCTACGACGACTGCAGCGCGGGCCAGACCGACCATATGGTCGTCCTCGTCGGGTGGAACGACGAAGGCAAGTACTGGATCATGCGCAACAGCTGGGGCGCCGACTGGGGCGAGGGCGGCTACATGCGCATCAAGTACACCGGCCGCAACGGCAACAAGTGCAACAGCATCGGCGAGACCGCCGCGTTTGCCGAGCTCGAAAACGCGCCGAACCCGTTCACGCGCTGACGAGGGCGACCTGTGGGCCCAAGGTGGCGTCGCGTCAGGTCGCGGCGCCGCCGGCCTCCTGCACGAGCTCGACGAGCAAGCCGCCCGTCGACTCCGGGTGCACGAAGGCGATGCGCGTCCGGTGCGCGCCGCCGCGCGGAACCCGGTCCACCATCCGCACGCCGAGGGCCTCGAGGTGGGCGATCGCCGCCGCGACGTCGGCCACGGTGAGCGCGACGTGGTGGATTCCAGAGCCTTTTTTGGCCAGAAAGCCCGCGATCGGGCCCTGGCCGACGCCGGCGGCGTCGGACTCGGGCGCCAGGAGCTCGAGGCGGTCGAACCGGTTGACGCTGGCATTGACCGGCACCCCGTCCTGAAAGGTCGAGGAGCCGATCATCACCGTCAGCGTCTTCTGGTCCTTAACCAGCTCGTCGCCGAGCGCGGGCAGCCCCATGGCCTCGGTGAAGAACCACCGCGCCTTGGCCGGATCCTTGGGAGCCAGCCCGACGTGGTTGATGCCGAGAACGCGGATCATCCCTTTAGACCTGGTCGCCCAGGCCGATGGCGTCGATGGCGTCCTTGAGGTCCTTCTTTTGCGGGACCTTGAGGATGTTCTTGCTCTGATAGAGCGTCACGAGCGACGTCTTGGCGTTGACCGTGATGTTCGTGTACTCGACGGCGTCGAGCTCACTGAACTTGCGCATCAGCTTCGCGAAGACCTCGTCCCGGTCGATGTCGGCGCCGGTCGACCACTTGCCCTTACGCAAGGCATTGGTCGCGAGGGCGACGATCCGGCTGAAGCGGGCGCCGCTGGTGCCCGAGCGCCGGGACTTTCCGGCGCGCCCCTTGGCCTTCAGACGAGCCAGCAGGTCGTCATAGGAGTAGGCGAACTTCGACTCCACCTCCTTGACGCCAAGCGGCGTATCCTGGACGGAGCTCCAGATGATGTTCAGCGTATCCCCAGGCCTTAGCTCGACGGATGCCATGGTGCCTCCCTCTCCCCTGACTATTGAAAACCCGCGTTTCCGCGCAACTTTCAGGTTTTCGCACTATTGACAGCACTTCTATCGTTGGCGTTTCGACAGAATCTACAAAATGTCCGCAGCAACATCTACCAAAATATGCGCCTTATTTATTAAACCGCGATGTTAATGTCAATGTTATTTATCAATAAAGATTCTAACGGAATCCTCAATGGTATCTAGTAACTATTTTAAACCAGTTGCCGGTTCTAGCTCGTCGGAAGCCCTTGATACTGCTATGGTTTCATAAACAGAAAGACGTTGGGGGAGGGTCCATGGCGTACGGGAGGGGGCTCAGCCGCTGGCGGGTCGTGATCCCGGTCGCGCTGCTCGGCATGATCTTCATGCGGTTGATATGGATGCAACTTCGCACCTACCCCTTCGCCGAGGACTCGCGCGCGATCATGGCGCTCGAATTTTTGCACGACCGCCTCGACGAGCGCTGCCGTTACGTCCACTACTTCCCCGAGGGCGGCGCCACCGCCCAGACGCCCGGCAGCGGCATCAACGCCGTCAGAAAGGCCGAAAGCCGGCAGGGCCTTACGCGCGCCTGGCTGACCTCGGTCGGTTACTCTGTCGAGGGCCTATTCCTTTGCCGTCAGGACTGGCTCGAGGACCGGCCGGTCGCCCGGCTAAACCAATGGGTATTTAGCGTCACGGTGCTGCTCGCGGCGCTGATGACGCGCTTCGTCACGAGCAACTGGACCGTGGCCCTGGCGGTGGGCGCCATGCTGCTCAGCCGGGGGCGCCTGCTCGCGGACCTCGGGGCGATCTCGACCGACGGCGTCATGGCCCTGCTCGTGACCGGCTGGCTGGCGGCGGGGGCGCACTTCCTCCGGACCGGGGCCACGGCGAGCCTCGTCGGTATGGGGCTCTCGGTGGCGGTCCTTTCCTTCTACGATCGCAGCATGGCGGTCCTCTGCTTGCCGCCCGTGTTCCTCCTCGCCATCGGGTACCTCTGGCGCCGCCGGCTGGCGCGCCCGGTCATCCAGCGGTTCCGGGGAGCGCGGGAGCGGCAGATGCGCCTCGCCTCGCGCAGCGCCGTGGCGCTCGAGACCGAAGGCCCGGTCGCCCGCTTCGCCTCGACCGTGCGCTGGATGGCCGGGATCGAGTTCCCGCCGGTGCGCGACGCGGCGGCGCCGACCGACTACGCGCGCGGTGGAATTTTTCGGACGATCCAGACCCCGTTCCTCCTCTGGGTCTATTCGCGGCGGCGCTGGGCCAAGCTCGCGGCCTTCTGGCTCCTGGGCTTCGCGCTCCTGCTCCTCTTCGGGATCGGGCTCTTCGGCTGGGTCGCGGGCCCGGTCGGCGCCCGCGGGGGCGGCGCCACGGACGCCGAGGCGGCCCGGCTCTTCGCGGCGGCGTTTCGGCACGGCCTTGGGCGCGCCTGGTACGCCGCATGGGCCAGCGGGGTCACGGGGCGCTTCGACCTCCACCTCTGGACCAGCCTCGCCGTGATGGTCGTCTGCGCCCTGCAGTCGCCCGCCGCCGGCCTCGCGGGCTTCCTCGAGCTCACCTGGCTCACGGCCATGGCCTTTCTCGTGACGCTGCTCGCGGCGCTCGGCGCCGACGCCCTGGACTCCGCCCTGGTCCTGACCTTGGGGAAGGAGCACCTGGCCTCGGCCCTCATGCTCGACATGACGCCGCGGCCGGTCGTGGCCTGGTTCGAGCCGGCCCTTTTGAGCCTCGGCGCCGCGGGAGTCTACAATCTTATGAAGGTCCTCGATACGCGCTTTGCCGATAAGACCTGAGTCGGTACAATTTTCCCGGTTTGGGCCCTTGCCGATTGAATGCGCTGCCGCGGAGACCCTGCACGATGCCGACCCCCCGATCCCACCTCTTCCTCCTGCTCGCGCTCGGGGCCGTTGCGTGCACCAAGACCCCGGCGACCGAGCCCGTCGCCCCGTCGACGCCGTCCGAGGTGCTGGTCCCGGGTCCCGCCGGACCGGAAGGCACCGTTGCGAAGTCCGTGGAGCCGCCGACCGTGCCCGCGGTCCCGGCGGTTCCCGTCAATCCGCTCGCGCCCCTGTCGCAGACCTGCGTCGCCCTCAAGCTCCCGGGCGAGCCGCCCTTTTACCTCCCGGGCAAGAACGTCGTCGTCACGCGCCTCATGAAGCCGTGCACGACGCCGACCGGCCAGACCGGCTACGAGAAGGACACCCAGTTCCTCGCCATGGGCGTCCCGTGCACGGGCGGTGGCGGGCGCATCGACATCAAGGGCCACTACGGCAACCCGAAGATGGTGTCGTTCATCCTCGGGACCGACTGCTCCATGTCCCCGAGCACCCCCGAAACCGTGAAAAAGCTCGCCGACGAGGTCGCGGGCCTGCCGGCGACGGCGAAGCTCCTGGCGTTCACGCCCTTCGTCGTCCAGTACTGGGAGGTCACCGGGATGACCGACGCCGACACCGGCTTCTCCGTCGACCTGCGCTCGGCACCGGCCGTCGAGGGCGCCTGGACCCGCGTCCAGAAAAAGGAGCCGCTGCGGGTGCGCCTCTTCGGCCGCGAGAACACCTGGGCGCAGGGCGGCGCCTTCTACCTCGTCGAGGCCGACCTCAAGCTGACCGGGCGGTCGCAGTTCCAGGTGGACGTCCAGAACGTGAAGAGCCTGTCGAAGGACGAGGTCGCCGAGGTCAAGGGCCGCTGCGAGGCGCTGAAGCCGGCGCGCAACTGCAGCGAGGTCTTCTAGGACGTTTGATCCGGGCGCGGCATGCCGCCCCCGCGGCAGCGCCCACACAAGCCGTTCACCTGCATGACATGGTCGCTCGGGCTGAACTTCGCCGCATTGGTGAGGTACCAGCGCACCGGCGACATGATCTCGGCCGGGACGTCGATCTCCTCGCTGCGCCCGCAGCTCGTGCAGTGCGAGAGGATGTGGAGGTCGATGTTGCAGGCCAAGTGCGAGCAGGCGATGAAGCCCCCGGCCGGGCCGACCTGATGGACGAGCCCGAGCTCGGCGAACGCGGACAGGATGCGGTAGACGGTCACCTGGTCCATCGCCGGGGCCTCGGCCTTCGCCTGGAGCGCCTCGAGGACCTCGCGCGCGGAGAGCGGCGCCTCGGCGGCCGCGAGGCAGCGCATGACGGCCAGGCGCGGCCTGGTGATCCGGGCGCCCGAGAGCTTGAGGCGGTCGGTGCACAGGCTCACGAAGGCTTTGGTGTCGTGTGCGGGGGGCGTCTGCATGGCGAGGGGGGTCATAGCCGAAGGGGGGCGGGAAAAGCAAGCGGGACGCGGGGCCCCAGAGGCAGGCCCCGCGTTGATTTCCTTAGTTTTTCACGGTGATTGGCAGCGCGTTCGATTGGAACGCCTGAAGCGTGCCGATGCGACCCACGGCCTTGAGGACATAGTCGCCGTTCGGGTACATCGCCGTGCGCCAGCCGAACTTCGACTTGAGGCCCGGGTTCGGGAGCGTGATCGACTTGACCGGGGTGCCGTCGGCCTTGG
Organism: Pseudomonadota bacterium; assembly: GCA_043786345.1. Taxonomy (GTDB): domain Bacteria; phylum Bdellovibrionota_B; class Oligoflexia; order Oligoflexales; family CAIYRB01; genus JANOTL01. Next base: position 4,178 of record JAYVWD010000553.1, on the reverse strand, counting down.
CGATGACGATCTCCATCTGGGTCAGCGGGACGTTCTGCTGCGTCACGTCGAGCATGAAGTAGACGCGGTCCTTGACCGGCAGCGTCGGGTCGAAGGCGTCGGCGGAGAGCGCGACGGCGATGTTTTGCGGATGGTTCACGACCGTGACGAGCGAGAACCAGGGGCGGGACTGAATGCCGCCTTCGGTCTCGGCGTTGATCTTGAGCTCATAGACGCCGTCGTCCATCGCGGTCGAGTCGAAGCGCGCCTCGAGGGTGCGCGGGTCGATCTGGCCGTTGCGGACGGCGTGGCTTGGGGCCCTGCCGGTGAGCGCATAGGGAACCGTGCGGAACGCGCCGTCGCGGGTGCCGGCGGCGTGCAGGGTGACCTGGCCCGCGACGGCCGATTCGCTGGCCGGGGACGTGAGCTTCACATAGGAGTCCGGGTTCGCGAAGGCCAGTGAATAGTTGTCCTCGCCGATGCCCGAGATGTCGTCGTAGGACACGCGCACATAGCCGTGCTCGCCCCATTCCGGGCCCCAGCTGTTCTTCACGACCCAATAGCGCTCGTCGTCGTTGTAGCCGACGATCGTGACGGCGTGGCCGCCCTGGACGTCGCCCGTGACGTGCTTGTAGATGCCGCCGCCGTAGTACATGAAGTCTTCGTAGACCTGGAGGGTCGTGATGACCGGTCCGCGCTGGAGCGCGGCTTTCACGCCGGTTCCGGACACCGCAGCGGTGGCCGAGATCTTGACGGCACGGGCCGCGACGTCGGCACAGGCGCCACTATCCTGGTCTTCGCCCAGGCGCCCGGAAACATAAGGGAAACAGGCTTCGTCCGGGGCGCCCTGGCTCTTCAGCGAGGAGGTCGCCGAGGACGGCCAGGAGCCGAAGTCGCAGCTGCCGATGCGGCCGAACAGGTCCTGCTCGGAGCCGTCGAAATTGAGGCCCGGGCTCTCGCTCGCAATGTTGTAGTTGGCCTCGAAGGCGCCAATCGCGGCGAAGGCGACGCAGCTGCCGCAGCGGCCCTGGTTCTTCACCGGGCTCACCCAGTTGGCGCCGTCCTTGTTGCGCCAGTCGACGACGCTCGGGGCGTCGGGCGGGGTCGGCGTGTCCGCGGTGAGCGACAGCTCGAGGGACTCCATGTAGCCGGCCGCGAGGCCGAAGCCGTCGTGCTTGCCTTTGAACGTGGTCGCGGCGGCGTTGTCGCGCGCGCTCCACTGCGCCTCCGGGTGCTGAAGCAGCGCCTGGTTGAGCTCCTGGAGCGTGAGTGCCTGGGCGTGCGGCGCGAGCGCCGCGAGGCCGACTGCCGAAAATGCGGTCGCGAACAGACTCTTGAAGCCGGGCTTCATGATTCCCCCTTCCCTGTGGGTTTCGAGCTGAATGGACTGGTGCTGGATTTCAGCTACTTTACCAAGGATTGGCCGGAAGGCCAAGAAAGGGCCAGGACGGTGGCGTCCAGCGCGGCAGGAGCGATTTGGCATTGGCTGATGAGAAAGTTGCGGACCGACCCGTCGCGGGCCTCGATGTCGGCGAGGAAGCGCTCCATCCGGCCGAACTTGACCGGGACGAGGCTCCGCGACTTTCTGTAATCGCACTCGACGGCGGCGACGACGGCGGCGTCGAGCGGGGCTTTGGCTTCCGCGACCAGGGCCTGCAGAAGCGCCGCGTAGGTGCCCGTGCGGTCGCGGCCGGCGTCGCAGTGGATCAGGACCTTTTCGCCGCGGGCGATGGCGGCGTAGGAGTCGGCGAAGAAGCCGCAGGCGTCCCGGCGCTGCTCGGGATCGTCCCAGGTCCGGCGGAACTCCAGGTCGTTGAGCTCGACGCGGGTGTTGAAGTGGCGGCCGATCCGGTTGCCCTGCGGGCTCCGGCAGTAGTATTCGCGGCCGTCCTGCGGCTTGTAGTTGAAGGTGTAGACGACGTCCGGGTCGCCGACGCCTACGCAGCTCCAGCCCGAGAACCACACGGCGGCGCGGAAAACCCGGCCGGGCTTCATGAGCGGGCGGCCGAGGCAGTCGTTGAAGCTGGCGGCGGCGTCGCGCACGTTCCAGTCGACGACCGCGCCTTCGACCTTCACGTTGAGGTCGTGCCCCGGCTCCAGACTCAAATAATAAAGCCGCGCAACGGCCGCCCCGGCGACGAGAAGGACGGCGAGCAGCATGATGCCGATGGATTTGAAAAGGCGGCGCGCGCGCATCTGCCGGTAGCTTAGTCTATTATGGGATTACCGGGCCACACAAAAGGAGCCGCATGCGTTTCACGCTCGAAAAACGCCCTGAGGGAACGCTCGTGCGGCTCGACGGCGCGCTGGACGAGGCGATCAGCGACGTGCTCGAAAACGTCGCGCTCGCGGCGTGCGGCGCCCGCAACCTCATCTTCGACGTGAGCGCCGTGAACCGGATCGTCTCGGTCGGCATCAAGGATTGGATCGCCGGCTTCGACAAGCTCGACAAGCTGTTCACTTGCAGCTTCGAAGGCTGCACGATGGCCTTCCTCGACGCGGCGATGATGGTCCCGGCCGTCATCAACGGGCGCGCGGTGCACTCGATCCTGGCGCTTTACTCCTGCGTGGGCTGTTTCTATGAAGAAACCGTCGTCGTCGCGGTCACGGGCAGGTCGGTGGCGCTGGTCGTCGGGCGCGTCTGCTCGCGCTGCGGCGACCAGATGGCGGCGGACGACGAGCTCATGGGCGATCTGGAGATGGTGCTGTCGCCCTGAGGCCTCCGCGCCTGTCGGTCAGGTTTCCGCCGGGCCGTCGTCCAGAAAGGCCTTCATATCCAGCGCCGCCTTCAACTCAGGCGCGGCTTTAAGCAGCAGTGCCACTTGTTCCCGGGCCTCCTTGAAGCGGCGGGTCGCTATCAGACCCCCAGTCAGGCGGACGCGGTCGTCAATCGTCACCATCGTCCCCTTGACCAACAGGCGATAGGCCTCCAAGGCCCGGTCAATTTGGTTGACTTCGGTCAGGTGCCGCGCCAGGGCGGCGAGATATTCGCTGCGAAAAGGGTCCTGCCGCAAGGCCGCCGCCAGAAACGCCCCTCCGGATCTTTCCTTGCCGAGCAGCCGGTAATAGCCTGCGGCGAGAAACAGCAATTGATGGTCTTTCGGCAAGGACGGATGCCCGTGCCATCCATCGACCAGATCGGCGAGGGCGTCGTCGGCGTGCCAGCGCTGGAGCAGGGAGCCGATCCGAAAGAGCCGTTCGGACGTCGGCTCCGGGAGCCCCAACGCCGCTTTTGCGAGCCCGTCGGCAGCCGCCTTCTTGTCTTTGGCTACAAAGGTGATGACTTGCCTGAGCATGATCGTGGTGACGGACGCGGGTTGCTCGGCCGCAATTTTTTCGAGGACCTGGGCGGCCTCGCCCGGCAGACGGTGCATCAGGAGATAGGGGATGAGCTCCGCTTGCCCCCAGTAAGTCTTCCCTGGCATGCCACCGAGGCGCGTCGCCATGATCCTGGCGTTCGGCAGCGTCAAGTTGAGGCGCAGCTCGACGGGGGCGTCGGGGCGGAACGGCCGCCGAAGCCGCGTGACGAGGCCCTTTGCAGTGTCGGGGTTTGCCGCGTTGAGGAGCATCGACTTGAGGCTAGCGAGGAGCCTTTCGCGACTCCTGGAGTAGACGGCGACGGCGTCGAAAAGGGCGCCGGTATGGCGATGCGCGAGCTTGCCGAGGGCCGCCTGCCCGGGGACCAGGATCAAGAGGGGATTTGACGCGAGGTCACGGGCCTCGGCGAGTTGGTCGAGGATGACCGACACCTCGGTGTCGTCGCCGTCGAACCACAAGATCAGGGCGTCCGTCCCGCGACCCCGCAGGCGGTAAAAGACCTCGCTGGCCTCGCTGAACGCCGTGACCGACCGGACCCCGCATTCCCTAAGTTGCTGGACGATTCCACTGGCGAAGGCCTCATCAGGGTGAAAAAAGCTGACATGGTCGAGCAGCGGCGGGTCCGCCGGAACCCCGGCCCTTCTTTCGTCCTTGGCGCGATCATGGGCGGCTTCCGCGTCCCGGAATTTCGCCACGATGCTCACGATCGCCGTGGGTGCCGGACCGCGCTCCGGCCAGAGCACGAGCTTGCGAAACCCGGGCGCCGTAAGCTCGGCGCGGACGTCGTCCCGGTCGGGCTCGTCGGCGCTGGGATCCAGGTCGAACAACACCCTGTGGACTTCGAAGTAGCGGCCGGGGAGGTGGAACCAGCCGGCGATGGA
>JAYVWD010000552.1:0-3832 GCA_043786345.1 Pseudomonadota bacterium | reverse complement strand
AGGGCCCCCGCGAGCCGGCGAGTGGGGAGCGGAAACCGGAGTTTACGTCGCGTAAATGAGGATTTCCGCGATGGTCGGCAACGACGCAGACGGCCATTTATCGACAGACTTTGAGTCAGTCGTCGCGGCCGACCCAAATGCCCGGGAGGTCGTCGGCGTCGCCGAAGACCCCGTCCGCGCCCGCCGAGGCGAACCGCAGCGTCGCGGTGGCGGCGTCGGCGGAAAAGAGGCCGTATTCGCGGCACCACGCGTCCTTGAACGGGAAATCGCTCCCGTTCTGGAGCGCGATGGCGCGCGCGGACCAAGCCTTGAATTCGGGCTGGGTGTCGACGTGCGGGAAAAACTCCGCGACGCCGTCGTCGTACAGGAAGACGTGCAGATCGAGCGTGTGGATCATCGTCTTGATGTTGGCTTGCGTCAGAGCGTGGGCGACCTCGGCATCGGCCGCGGTAGGGCACTGCGGAACGTCGGAGCTGCCGCTGCTACTCGCCGAGGCGCCGCTGCCGCTCGCAACGTCGGCGCCGCCGCGGCCGCTAGCCTGCGGCGCGTCACCGGAGCCGCTACCCGAGGCTGATTCGGCGCTGCCGCTCGCGGGCTCGGCGTCGCCGCTCCCGCTGCTGCCGGCCGGAAAGAGGTCGGGATCGCCGCTGACCGCGATGGCGTCGCCCGTCCCCTTACCGGGAAACGGATCAGGGTTACTCCCCGCCGCCTGATTGGCGGCACCGTCGAGGACGACGTCGCTCCTCCTCGCCCCCGCCGGCGTTGCCGCGGCCTCGATGACGGGCGCCGGCGCGTCGCCGCTGCGCGCGTCCTTCTCGGTGAGCTTCGGCGCGCGCTTTTCGCCCGCGGCCGCGCTGCCGGAGAAATCCGCCGCGTCACAGCCGCTGGCAAGCCAGGCGGCGACGAGCCAAAGGGCGGCGGAGCGTTTCACGGGTGGTCCTTGTGATCTCTAGGTTGCGCGCGGCACTTTCCACCTTTTCGGCACCAGGCGCCGGCTTCGGGAGTTTCCCGGGAATTCCAAGGCTTTTCCGCGATTTGCCCACGGGATTTGGCGCCGGGGTCGCGCCGGTGTCTGAAAATGCGCCGGTGTCGCGCCGGTAACGAGGCGGTCAGTGCGCCCGCCCCCGATCGCGCGGCAACGGCGGTGTGCCGTCGTCTTTGCAGACGGCCAGGTCGATCAGCCCGCAAACCTCGGCCTGCCGCGCCGGCAGGTCCTGCTCGGTCAGGAACCCGGAGATCCGCCCGTCCGGCGCGAACTGCCAGAGCCCGTCCACGTCCGGCACCTGGCCGTGCTCAAAGGCATGGCAACCGCTGCAGGTATTTTTGGAAAGCTTGAAGCGCAGCGCCTCGGCTTCCTCCGGCGTCAGCCCGGCCGATGCCGGGAGCTTCCACGTCGTCGCGCGCGGCGCCGGCGCGGAAAAGCCGATCAGCGCGGGCGGCATCACATGCGTCTCGGCGAGGATCGCCGCGCGGTTCGCGAGGGCCCACGCGCCGAGCGCCGCGGAGTTGTTGACCGACAGGTCCGGCGTCTGGGCGACGGGTGAATTGACCAGCGCGTGGTGCCCGGGCGTCGCCTCGACGAGCTCGAACTGCCGGAGCTCGCTCGGAAACGCGATGATTTCGTTGGTCCGGAGCTGCGCCAGGGGATTCCCCGCGGGCCGGCCGGGCAGCAGACCGCCGCTCGCGAACGAGTCGGTGAGCGCCGCGAGCTTCGCGCGGTACGCCTCGCAGCCGGCGGCGTCGGCGCAGAGTTCGGTGCCGAGGGCGTGCCAGTTGCGCGCCCAGCCCTGCGCGTCGAGGCTCGTCGCGGGCAGGTCGTACTCGAAGATCATCGTCATCTGCAGCACCGATTCCAGCGGTACGGCCGTCGGGTGGTCGGTGGGCGCGGCGAGCGCGGCGAAGAGAAAGCGCCCTTCGCCGGCGGACGTTTTGCAATGCGTGCGGTCGCGGCGGTCGGGCCGGTAGACGATGGCGCGCAGCGCGAAGGGCGCGAGCGCGAGCCGCAGCGTCCCGTCCTCCGGCTCGCCGGCCGCCAGGCGCGCCTGCTTTGAGGCGTCGAGCCAGGCGCCCGCGAGCTTCGCGGTGACGGCCGGGCGCTTGGCCAGGATCCGCTGCGGGTTGTCGGGGCCCGCCGGTTTCGTCGGGTCGGGCGTCAGCCGTTGCTCCGCGTCCCAGGTCCCGAGCCAGGCGCGCAGGAAGTCGGACGCGTCCTTGTCGGTCGCGCCCGCCGGCAGCATGCGCTTGATCAGCGTCGAGAAGTGCCAGGGTCCGCCCGGCTCCGCGCGCGCGTCGGCGACGACGGCCGGGTTGGTGATGAAGAGCTCCCGCTCGCGGTCCACCGCCGCGGCGCCGGTACATTGGGCGCCGTCCGCGCGCGCCGGCGGTGCCGCTGCCAGAACGGTGCCCCACGTGAGCAAGGCGGCCGCGGCCTGCGACCGTAACGTTTCGAGACCCATGTCGTTCCCCCTTATTGACCGGATAACTTTCAACGGTACCAGCAAAGCCCGGCGGGGCCGGCAGGTCCACGGACAGGCCCTCGCATTCGTGAGCGGATTCCGTCATGAGAGGTAAACGCCTGAATTGTTACCGCCCGTTAAATACGGAGAACTGCGGGCGAATGCCGTATTCACCGGGCATTTATCGTTTTTCGGCTAGGATCTGCCAAACTGGAGGCCGAGCAAAGCAGGACCTGAAAGCCGTGAGCGCATCGATGAATTCCACCTTCGTGAAAAGCCGCGTGAAGCGTCGGGCGGTGGCCCAGGAGCCTCCCCCACGAAGCATCGCCGCGCCCCGTTTCGGTATTCGCGCCGGAATCCACCCTGAGCTGCCCGCGTCCTGAGAGACGACCGGCGGCGGGTTGCGACCGCCGCGCTTCGTCTTGAACTTCGCTCGCATCGCCCGGGAGAGACTCCGATGATCAAGCCTCACGCCATGGCCTCGACGTGTGCTGGTCTGCTCGTATATGCCGTATCCACCTGGGCGACCTACGAGCCCGCCATCCGCTCGTCGCGCAAGTATTGGGTGATCGGCACCGCTGCCGCGCTCATCGCGCACGTGCTCTGGACGGTCCTGGCGCAAAGCGTCGACGACGAGCGGCGGCTCATGACCTACGCCCTCCTCTGGGACGCGGGCTTCACGCTCGTGGGGGTGCTCGTGCCCCTGGTTCTCTTCGACATGAAGCTGAAACCGGTCGGATACTTCGCCCTCGCACTGATCGTGGGCGGAAGCTTTCTGCTGAAGGAGTTCGGGTCCGCCGCCGCCCCGGGCGAGCGGGCGCGGCCCCGGGCCGCCGTCAGCGAGGCCGTCCTGCTCTCGGCTCAGGGTGCGCGCTGCCTGGTCATCAGCGCCAGAGCCCCCGGGGCCCCCGTCACCCGCCAGTGCACGTCGTCCCGGGAAAGCTCCACAGTGAGCGTGCCGTCCTTGACCGGGATCGACATCACCACATGGCCGTCGGCCGTGCCCGCCCCGGTATGCCACCAGGCGATGAGGGCCGCCGTCTCGGGGCCGAGCGGGCGCCTAAGGAAGGCGGCGAGCGGCGCCAGCGCGGTCAGGGGCCCGTCCAGGACCCCGAACAGCTTGCACTTGCTGACGAACTCCCGCACGACGCCGCCGGCCATCGCGCCGAGCATCGGCTTCATCATGGCGCCGAGCCCCGACGCGAGCATCGTGCCCGGGCCGGGGCCGAGCGCCGCGGCCATTTTTTTCGCCAGCTCCGGCGAGCCCAGGAGCTCATCGGCCAAGCCGGTGGTGACCGCGCCGATGTCGATGCCGTGCTCGACCGCCTGAAAGTCGCAGGTTTTCAGGCCGTGCGCCGCCTCCCAGATCGCGGCCG